>CAZXBZ010000075.1:0-4915 GCA_964639135.1 uncultured Solibacteraceae bacterium
GGCGCTCAGCCGCGGAGAGATTCAGTGTATCGGGGCCACTACCCCCGCTGAATTCCGGAAATCGATCGAGAAGGATCGCTCGCTCGAAAGGCGCTTCCAGGCCGTAAAGGTGCCGCCGCCAAGCGAGGCCGATGCCGTGAAGATCCTTTTCGGCATCAAGGAGAAATACGAGAAGTTCCATGCCGTGGCGTATACCGACGACGCCATCAGCACCTCGGTGTATGCCTCGAACCGGTTCATTCCCGATCGCTTCCTGCCCGACAAGGCCATCGACCTGATCGATGAATCCGGCGCGCGGGTCAAGCTGCGGCAGACCAGCCTGCCGCCCGAGATTTCCGAGATCCAGAAGCGCATCAAGTTCATCGTTCACCGGATGGAAGCGGCCATCGCCAACCACGAGTTCGAGAAGGCCCGCTTCTACTCCGATGAAGAGCGCAAGGAGCGTGAGAACCTGCGCGTGCTGCGCGAGAAGTACAACCTTGACGACACTTCAACGGGCGTCGTGACCAAGGGCGACATCGAGGAAGTCGTGGCTCGCTGGACGGGCGTGCCGATGACGTCGATCAAGGAAGAAGAGGTGAGCAAGCTGATGCGCATCGAGGAGGAGCTCCACAAGCGCATCGTGAGCCAGGAGAAGCCGATTTCCGCGCTGGCGCGCTCCATCCGCCGCTCGCGCGCCGGGCTGAAGTCTCCCAAGCGGCCCTCGGGTTCGTTCCTCTTCCTGGGGCCGACCGGCGTCGGCAAGACGGAAGTAGCCCGGGCGCTGGCCGAGTTTCTCTTCGGCAGCGAAAAGTCGCTGATTCGCTTCGATATGTCGGAGTTCATGGAGAAGCATTCGGTAAGTAAACTGATCGGCTCGCCTCCCGGCTATGTGGGCTATGAGGAGGGCGGACAGCTCACCGAGCGCGTGAAGCGGAATCCTTACAGTGTGATTCTGCTCGACGAAATCGAGAAGGCGCACCCGGATGTCTACAACATCCTGCTGCAGGTGTTCGAGGACGGCCAGCTTACCGACGGCTTGGGGAACACGGTGGATTTCAAGAACACCATTCTCATCATGACGTCCAACCTGGGTGCTCGCTTCCTCACCAAGAAGACCGGCATTGGTTTTTCCGCTCCGACGGAAGGCGCGGTGTCGCAGAACATCGAGGATATGGTGATGGGCGAGGTAAAGCGGGCCTTCAACCCCGAGTTCCTCAACCGCCTGGACGACGTGATTCTCTTCCAGCCTCTCGATGACAACGATCTGCTGAAGATCATCGACCTTCTGGTGGAGCAGGTCAACGTCAATCTGGCGGAAAAAGACATCCGCATTCGTTTGAACGAGGACGCGGCGAAGTACATCCTCGAGAAGACGTGCGCGGACCGCGCCTACGGGGCTCGTCCGCTCCGGCGCGCGCTGCAGAAGTACATCGAAGATCCGCTCTCGGAGCAACTGATCCAGGGCATGCTTCCCATGCCTTCGGAGCTGGAAGTCTATCTGAGCGACAACGGCATTTACTGCCGCAGGATCGGCGAGAGCGAGGAGCAGCCGGTGGGCGCGGGAGCGGGCTCCGATGCGCCGACGCCGCTCTACATGTTCTGATTCACCGGAGAAGCCGGGAAGAGAACCGCGAAGCGCATCGGATTATCTTCCGATGCGCTTCGCACTTTCAGAGCCCCGGTACGATCAAAACCCTGGCCGGGGCTCAAAACATTCCATCGCGCGGCCGGAGGTTCACGAGACAGCTAAGTCATGGAAGTACTGGGAGTTATGCGTACCGTTGTCCTAGGACGGCGGCCAGACTACAATGAGTGCGAGTGATTCCATGCATGACCCTTGGGTAAGCTCGTCCGCCGGCGCCGCCGCGCACCCCGTCCCCTCGATTGCCTCGAGTGCCGTGAGCGGGGGCGCCCCGTCACGTGAAAATGAATGGACTCAGGAGATCACCACACTTCGCCTGAATCGGCAATTGGAGTGCGATTCCTTCCGCGGCCCGGCGATCGCCGGACTGGGCCTGAACCCGGCGGAATCCATACGCAAACCGCTGCTTCGGCTATTTTCGAAAGCGCCCGCGATACACACGCTTCTTCAGGCCGCGCAGGACGGGCTGCGGGGGCGCGCTTCCTCCATCGAACTGCGCGTGAATTCGCAGTCCTGGGCAATTCAAGTCATCCCGGTCTTCACGGAAGAGGATCGTGTCGATTCGATTATGCTCACGATTCGCCCGGCCGATTCCGCATCCGATGCCTTGCAGGCGCTTGCCGAGAGCACCCGGCGTTACCGTTTGGCGGCCGAATCGGGCAAGGTGGGCATCTGGGAATGGCGCTTCGGCACCAACCAGATGGTATTCGACCCGGTCCTGCTGAGCATTCTGGGTTTTGACGCCGATCAATCGCTCGGCTGCGAAGAAATCTGCGAGCAAATCTTTGCGCCGGAAGAAGTGGATTACTTGAGGCGGGGCATTTCCGACCTGGTGCAGGGCCGCAAGGAGAATTTAGACATCGAGCTTCGCTCCCGCTGCCGGATGGGCGAGATGCGCATCCTGCGTCTGAGCGCCACGCTGGTGCGCGATGAAAAGGGGGAGCCGGAAAAAGCCCTTGGTATCGCCATGGATATCACGGCTTTGCGTGAAGCGGAACTTCGCAGCAAACAGAGTGAAGCACGGCTCCGGGAACTCTTCGAGAACGCCACCGATATGATGTACAGCACCAGCATCGAGGGTGATTTCAAGTCGGTGAACAAGGCATTTCTGCACACTACGGGATACAGCCGCGAAGAGTTGCTGCACATGAACCTGCGCGACCTGATTTCTCCGGCGGAGCGCGGTGAAGTAGACCGGATCCTGCTTTCGCGGCTGGGCGGCGCCGAGAAATCGATCGATGAGCTCACCCTGCGGCACCGGGACGGGCGCAAGATCCATGTTGAAGTTTCAAACCGTCTGGTGTTCGAAGGCGGCAAACCGAATCTCTTCCAGGGCATCGCCCGCGATGTTACCGAGCGGAAGGTGATGGAGGAGAGACTCCGGCAGTCGCAAAAGATGGAAGCGGTGGGCACGCTCGCGGGCGGCATCGCGCACGATTTCAACAACCTGCTGACGGGAATCCTCGGATTCGCGGATCTGCTCAAGGCGCGGCCGGGCGATCGCGAAAAAACACTGGAGGCGGCCGAGATTATCCAGAAAGCGGCCGAACGCGCCACCAAGCTCACCAGCCAGCTTATCGGTTTCGCACGGCAAGGCAAGACGCAGACCACCCGCATTTCTATTCACGACCTTGTCCGCGAGCTGACAGAGTTCCTTGGGCACACGCTGCCCCGTTCCATCCGGATCAGTGAAGATCTGCCGGACGATCCGCTGCAGGTGTTTGGAGACCAGAACCAACTGCACCAGGCGCTGCTGAACCTGGCGCTCAACGCGCGCGACGCCATGCCGAACGGGGGCCAACTGGTATTCCGCGCCGAGAAACTGAGCCGGGCGGCGGTCGCGGGCGTGGAGGGTGTCGCGGACCCGAACGAAGACTGGCTGTGCCTTTCCGTGGCCGACACCGGCGAAGGCATCAGCGACGAGATCCGGAGCCGTATCTTCGAACCCTTCTTCACCACCAAGGCGGCGGATAAGGGTTCCGGCATGGGGCTTGCGATGGTCTACGGCATCGTCCGCAATCACAACGGCCATATCGACGTCGAGAGCGATTTCACCCGAGGCTCCGTCTTTCGTGTCTACCTGCCGCTGGCGACTGCGGAGGCGCTAGTCGCCGAAACAAGCGATGAGAGCGATTTGACGCGAGGCTCCGGCGTGATTCTGCTGGTGGATGACGAGGAGATTGTTCTTACCGTCGCGAAGACCATGCTCACCCAGCTCGGCTATTCGGTGCTGACCGCTGAAAATGGCGCGAAGGCGCTGGATATTTACCGGTCGAACCAGCGCCATATCAATCTTGTTTTCCTCGATGTCATGATGCCCGGAATCGACGGGCGCGAGTGCGCGCGCCGGCTGCGGGCCGAATTCCCGGGAGTGAAAATCCTGCTCACTAGCGGCTATTTGCCGGAAACCATTGACGTCGGGAACCCATGCATTGACGGATTCCCGCTTTTGAATAAGCCGTATCAGCTCACGGAACTCAGCCGCATCGTCGAGCAGGCCCTCGGCGCCACGCCGTGCTGACCGGACGCCGGCGTCAAGCGATTCCCCCGCGGCGGACGGTCAATCACCGAGCAGACGGATACCGCCGTTCGATGTCGTGAGCTTGATGAGCGGCCCGCCCGAACCAAGCGTGGTGTCGAGCGTGTTCTTCGTAGCCGCGCCGCTCGCGGAAACCGGGAAACCGCTCTGGATGGTGCTGTTGCTGGTCTTCGCCGCCACGGTGGCGTTCGTGTCTCTCGGCAGGCGCAGAGTGATGCCGCCATTCGAACTCTCCAGCACCATCGGGTTGCCGGCATAACGCCTCATGGTGAGTTCGATTGCTCCATTGCTGGTCTCCAGTTGGAGGGGCTCGCCGGACGCGGGCTCGGAGACGGAGACGCGAATGGAACCGTTCGAGGTTTCCCCGCGGATGCCGCCCGCGACGTCCTCGGCTTCGATGCGCCCATTCGAGGTCTTGAGACGTAAATCCCCCTTTGTTTCCGTGACGCGAATGGAGCCATTCGACGTGCTGGCCGCCAGCGGTCCCTCGGATTTGGAAACCGTCATTGAGCCGTTTGAGGTGCGGAGTTGCGACGCCCGCGCGACCTGCTCCACGCGTATGCTCCCGTTCGAGGTTTCCACCGTGTTTACGACCGCCGAGAAGGGCGCGCGAATGATGTAGCGCACGCCTTTTCCGCCGGAACGGTTATCCGGGAAGATACTCCGGATGACGAGCGCCCCAGGGGTGGCGGCGATCTCTACTTTGACAGCGCCGAGCTCCGTCTGGTTTCGCGCGTATTTCGTGCCCCGGA
>CAZXBZ010000075.1:4925-11631 GCA_964639135.1 uncultured Solibacteraceae bacterium
CACGGTGTCCTTCTCCCATCCGAGAACTTCCACCTTCCCATTCCTCGAGAAGACCTCGATGGACCCGCCGGGAGCGAGCGGATAGCTGTGCATGAAATCTTCCGTTACCGTCCCCAGCCGCTCCATCCCCGCAAGATCGCAGCCTCCGGCGCAGAATGCGAATATTACCGCCGCCAGCGCGGCCCATAATTCAGCTCTCTTCATATTTCCTCCCGCGTGGCGGTGATCGTTCCCGGCGGACGCCGGCTCTCCCATACCGGCGGTGGCGCCGTTCCGTTCGCCCGCCACTAGCCGGAACTACGAGGGATCGGGAAGTTTGTTCCCGCTTTTTTGCGATCATGGTAAGACCCTCTGTCGTTATCATGAAAAAACTTCTGGCTCTTAACCGCGGCGAGATCGCAGTCCGCATCCTCCGCGCCGCGACCGAATCAGGCCTTCGCACGGTAGCCGTTTATTCCAAGGAAGACCGGCTGGCGCTTCACCGCTTTAAGGCGGATGAAGCCTATCTGGTCGGCGAGGGCATGGGGCCCGTTCAGGCGTATCTCGACGTCGAAGGCATTGTCGGCCTCGCCAAAGAGAAGAATGTGGATGCGATCCACCCCGGTTACGGATTTCTTGCGGAAAATCCGGAACTTCCCAAAGCGTGCCAGGCGGCCGGAATCACCTTCATCGGTCCCGATGCCCGCCTAATGGAGTTGCTGGGTGATAAGACGGCTGCTCGAAAGCTCGCGGAGGAGGCGGGGCTGCCCATCATTCCGGGTACGGAAAAGGCTATCTCCGATCTGGACAAGGCGGAAGTTTTCGGCCGCAAGATTGGCGCGCCGCTTATTGTGAAGGCGGCGTTCGGCGGTGGCGGCCGCGGCATGCGCGTGGTACTCGATCTGAAGGATCTGCGCCCGCGATTGCGGGAAGCGTCGTCCGAGGCGCTCTCCGCCTTCGGCAACGGCGCTGTTTTTCTGGAGCGCTACATCCGCCGCGCGCGCCACGTGGAAGTCCAGATTCTGGGCGATACCCGCGGCAATGTCATCCATTTGCACGAACGGGATTGCTCCGTCCAGCGGCGGCATCAGAAGGTGCTGGAGATTGCTCCCGCGATTACCATTCCGGAAGAGCTTCGCGCCCGGATCTGCGCTTCGGCCGTTCAACTGGCCCGTCACTGTGGATACGTCAACGCCGGAACGGTGGAGTTTCTCGTGGATGCCGATACGGGCGAATATTACTTCATCGAAGTAAACCCGCGGATTCAGGTGGAGCACACCGTTACCGAAGTGGTCACCGGCGTCGATATCGTACGCAACCAGATTCTGGTGGCTCAGGGTCTGGCGCTCGATGGCCCGGAGATCGGCCTCAAGAGCCAGGATGATATCGCCTTGCGCGGCGTCGCCCTTCAGTGCCGCATTACCACGGAAGACCCCGCGAACAACTTCGTGCCGGATTACGGCAAGATCAACACCTACCGCTCGCCCGCCGGCTTCGGAATCCGGCTCGACGGCGGGACGGCCTATAGCGGCGCGGTCATCACCCCGTTCTACGACTCGCTGCTGGTCAAGACCACCGCCTGGGGGCGCGATTTCGCCCAAGCCCGGGAGCGCATGGATCGCGCGCTTCGTGAGTTCAGAATCCGCGGCGTGAAGACCAATATTCCGTTTCTTGAGAATGTTCTTCATCACCCCGTCTTCCAGGCCGGAGACGCCACCACTCGCTTCATCGAGGAGAATCCGGAGCTCTTCAAATTCTCTCCGCGCCGGGACCGCGCCACGCGCCTGCTCACCTATATCGGTGAAATCACCGTCAACGGGCATCCTCAGGTGGCCGGACGGCGGATCCCCGAGAGCTTTGGGCACGCCCCAGTCCCGGAACATATCAATGAGGCCCCCCCAGCCGGCACGCGCCAACTGTTGCGGGAAATGGGTCCCGAGAAATTCGCGGCCTGGGCGAGAGCGCAAAAGCGCCTGCTGCTGACCGATACCACCTTTCGAGATGCCCATCAGTCTCTTCTGGCCACGCGCGTGCGCACCCATGACCTGCTCGCCATCGCGCAGCACGTGGCGCACCGCACGCCGGAACTGTTCAGCCTCGAAATGTGGGGCGGCGCGACCTTTGACGTTTGCCTGCGCTTCCTTTACGAAAGCCCCTGGATGCGTCTCGCGCGTTTGCGCGAAGCCATCCCCAACATCTGCTTCCAGATGCTGCTGCGCGCCTCGAACGCGGTGGGCTATACCGCTTACCCCGATAACGTCGTCCGGGAGTTCGTGAAAGAGAGCGCCGCGCAAGGCATCGATATCTTCCGGGTTTTTGATTCTCTCAACTGGCTCCCGAATATGAAGGTGGCCATGGAGGCGGTCCGCAAGACGAATGCCGTCTGCGAGGCGGGCATGTGCTATACCGGCGATATCCTGGATTCGCGCCGCGACAAGTATTCGCTCAATTATTACGTGGGCCTGGCGAAAGAGCTCGAGAAAATGGGCGCTCATATCCTGGCCATCAAGGATATGGCCGGCTTGTGCAAGCCATACGCCGCGAAGAAGCTCGTAAAAGCGCTGCGGGCGGAAGTCGGCCTCCCGATACACTTCCACACGCACGATACCAGCGGCGTCAACGCGGCCAGCGTGCTGATGGCTTCGGACGAGGGTCTCGATATCGCCGATGCGGCCATCTCCTCGATGAGCGGCACGACGAGCCAGCCGAACCTGAATTCGATCGCCGCCGCGCTGCGCAATACCCGCCGGGATAGCGGGCTGAATCAGGCGGCGCTCGACGCATCGGCCGATTACTGGGAGGCGGTTCGTCTCTGGTACGCGCCGTTCGATACCGGCCTCAAAACCGGAACGGCCGAAGTTTATTTCCACGAGATGCCCGGCGGGCAGTTCACCAACCTCAAGGAACAGGCAAAATCCATGGGTCTCGGCGACCAATGGCATGAGATCGCCGAGACTTACGCGGAAGTGAACATGCTGTTCGGCGACATCGTGAAGGTTACGCCGTCGAGCAAGGTCGTGGGCGATATGGCGCTCTTTCTGGTGGGCCACGGCATGAAGGTGCGCGAATTTGCACGCCTCGATCCGGACCACAATCTTACGCTGCCGAACTCGGTGGTGGATATGTTCAAGGGCTCGCTCGGCGAGCCCCAGGGCGGCTGGCCGAAGAAGATCCAGAAGATCGTGCTGAGGGGCGAGAAGCCCATGCGGGGCCGGCCCGGCGCGAACCTGCCCGCCGCCGATTTTGAAGCCGCGCGCCAGCTTGTCGAAAAGAAAACCGGACAGAAGCTCACAAAAGCCGAGACTCTCAGCTATCTGCTCTATCCCGATGTCTATCTGAAGTTCGTCAAGGAGCGCCAGCAATACTCCACCCTCGAAGTACTTCCCACGCCTCAGTTCTTCTATGGCATGCAGCCCGGTGAAGAAGTGACCATCGACCTCGAGGAAGGGAAGACCCTGATGGTGAAACTGCTTACCGTGGGCAATCCGCGGCCCGACGGCTTCCGCACCATCTTTTTTGAGCTTAACGGCCTGCCGCGCGAGGTGGATGTCCGCGATGACAGCCTGCAGGTGAAGGAAGAGGTCCGTCCGAAAGCCGATCCCAACAACGACAGCCACGTTGGCGCGCCGATTCCCGGCATGGTCTCCGGTATTGCCGTGGAGCTTAACCAGGCCGTCGCGAAGGGCGAGAAGCTTCTCGTCATGGAAGCGATGAAGATGCAGACCACGGTATACGCGCCGAAGGCCGGGCGCGTCACAGAACGTTACGTCAGCCCCGGCAGCCAGGTGGAGGCGAAGGATCTCATGCTGGTGATTGAGTAGCCGCGAAGATTTCGCGACATCTCTTAGCGCGCGCCGAGATCCTCCAGCCGCAACTCGCTCAGGGAATTAAGCAGCAGGTGCGGCCGGTGCTCCTCGAGTTCTTCACGCGTGCTGATGCCGGTGCTGACCGCGATGCCGCGGATGCGGTTGCGGTGCGCGGCTTGGATGTCGGCGGGCGCATCCCCGATGAGCACTACGCTGTCCGCGTTCGCGGGCTGACCGTTCAGCCATCCCCGCTCGCGGGCGTACCGGATCGCGAGCCGCGCCAGGCCCGCGCGGGTGCCGCTCATCCCCGCGAAGGCGCCGTGCGAAAAGTATTGCGCGAGGCCGGCCAGCTCTAACTTGCGCCAGCCGATACGCGGGAAATTTCCCGTCACCAGCAGCATCGGCTTCTGGAGGCGCTCCAACTCCGCCAGTAATTCATGCGAGCCAGGGCACCGGTTCGCGGCCAGCGAGGAGGGGGCTATCTCATGGTAACGCTGCTCCGCGCATTGCATTATGCCGGACATTGCGCCGCGGATGCGGTTCAGAGGCATGCCCTCGCGCCGAAGCATCTCCGTCACAATGTCGGTATCGAGCATTCCGTGAACGGGGATTCCTTCCGTGGTCGCTCGCGTCGCCAGCACGCGCTCCACGGCATATTCGAGCGCTTCCCGGTGTTGCGGACCCGCGCGCCGCACCAGCGTGCCGTCGATATCAAACAGGAACAGCAATGGGAACCGGAGAGTTTGAGCCGTGCGGAGCGAAGCCATGCACTCTCAGTCTCCCATAAGCGGAACGCATCCCTGGTTCGCGGCGCGGGACGCCAGCGGGTTGCATGGCGGCGCGGCTATGGCGCACTCCAGAGGCAAAGCGCGTAGGGCCATGCTTCGTCTGCCCAGTGCGCCCGTTCGCTGAAACCGGCTTTCTTCGCCAGAACCCGGAGGTCACTCAACTGGAACTTATGGCACGATTCCGTCCAAATCGTCTCTCCCTCGCGAAATACCGCCGTGATGCCGGCGCCGTGAATCGGGATTTCCTGCTCCTGGAGGGAACGCAGATGCATTTCAATCCGGCCTTCGCCGGCGTTGTACCGTGCTTCGTGAGCGAAACGTCTCAAGTTGAACTCGCCCCCCAGCGCGCGGTTAATCCGGGCGAGCAGGTTGAGGTTGAACGACGCCGTGACGCCCGCGGGGTCGTCGTAGGCGAGCAGCATTTGAGGGACCGGCTTTATCAGATCCGCGCCGAGCAGAAGCGAATCTCCGGGCGTCATCAATTCGCGGACGGAGTGCAGAAAGCGGACGCTGTCTTCGCGCTCAAAGTTGCCAATCGTGCTGCCAAGGAAAAGCGTCAGGATGGGCTGGCCCGGCTCGCGAGCAGAGATCGCTTTTCGCAGCCCTTCCAGAAACGGGCTTTCGAGGGGGATCACTTTGACGCCGTCCAGCTCGGAAACCACCCGCCGGCAGCGGGCGAGCGCCGTGGGCGAAACGTCAATGGGATAGTAGGGCAGCGGGGTCTCCCGCACGAACGCTTCAAGCAGAATCCGGGTTTTGAACCCGTCGCCGCTGCCGAGTTCCGCCACCAGGGCGGGAGCGCCAACCAGCCGCCCAATCTCAGCCGCGTATTGCCGCAGCAGCCTGCCCTCCGCGGCGGTCAGCCCATATTCGGGCACATGGGTAATCGCTTCAAAAAGCGCGGTGCCGAGTTCGTCGTACAGATACCGCGGCGAGAGCCGTTTTTGTCCGTTCGGGCTCAGCCCCGCGCGCACGTCGGCGGCAAATGAATCGCTTGGAGCGGGCCGATTTGCCGTCTTGGCCATTATCAGTTCTCCACCAGCCGGAAGCCCGCGTAGACGTGCGGGTAATTTGGCCGGAACCAGTTGCGGAATGAACGGCGCAGCAGCGGCGCGGCGGTGCGCGGAGATCCGCCCTTGATGATGTAATGCTTCCCGTCAAAAAAATTCGCCGAGTAGCGCGGGTAGAACGGGAAGGGCGCGAAGCCCTCGAATGGCTCGAATACGGTGGAGGTCCACTCCCATCCGTTCCCCACTAATTGGGAGACGCCGAATGCGCTATCGGTTTCGGGTGTCGTTCCAATGGATACGGGATCCCATCGCTCGAAGTCGAAATTCCCGTGAACCGCCTCCGGAGCCGAGCCGCCCCAAGGGTAGGCGCGCTCTTCCCCATCCGGCGTCCCGAAGGCAGCCCGGTGGAATTGTTCTTCGGTTGGCAATTGCTTCCCGGCCCAAGCCGCGTAAGCTTCGGCCTGCGCGTGCGTCACGTAGACAGGCCAGTCTGGAGGCAGCGGAAATTCTTCGAACATGCCGCGCCAATACCATCCGCCGCCGCGCCGGACCCAGAAGTGAGAGGCCTCCCCTCCATCTTCCACGAACTTCAGATATTCACGGTTTGTCACTTTGTACCGGCCGACAGAAAATTCCGGGACTTTCACCGTGTGTTGCTTGAACTCGTTATCCCAGCCAAAGCCGCTCCCTTGTTCAAGACCTAGCGTGGCCGAACCGGCGGGGATCCCGACCATCTTCGTATCGAGTGTGTTTGCCGGCGCGGGCACTTTCTCCGGCTGTCGGATTTTTGCTTCCACGGGCAGGTTGTGGAGCAGGTACGCGAAGGTCTCCGCGTGCATCCAGCGGTGCTCCAGCGCGACGTGAATATACTGTTCGGGAACGCGATCGAGTACGCCGTCGAGGGTTTCCCGAACGCGCCGGTTGTAAGCGTGCACCTCGTCTTCCGAGGGCCAATCCGAGGGCTTATCTCCCTCGGCGGTTCCCTCCGGCGGATCGATGCCGAACGCGAACAGGTCGTCGAACTCCGCGTGAAAGCGGGGAAGATCAAGAGTGCGAGAGCCGAGGAGATTCCAGTCGAAGGCTTCGAGGTGGCCCAGATAAAAGATCAGCCGATGGCGTTCCG
>CAZXBZ010000076.1:0-3852 GCA_964639135.1 uncultured Solibacteraceae bacterium
CTCAAGCAGGAACTCGCCCTCGCCCGCGATCTCCGCCAGCGCGAACTCCACGAACTCCGCCTAGAGCAAGCACGCGAAAAACTCCGCCGCCAGCCACCCGCCCAACCCGGGCTCGCCCGCTCCGAATCTTCCCGTTCCGAGTCCCCCGAGTCCGAACCCACCGAAGAATCCATCCTCCGCGCCCTCGAAGCTCTCCTCAACGCCCCAACGCCCATCGCCGAAGCAGACTTCCTCCGCCTCAAACTCTCCCAAGACCAAAATGGCTTCGTTTCGCAAAACGCCGGGCTGCCGCAAAACAAGGAGGCATTTGCCTCTCCAGACTCCGCTTCATCTCCCGCCACCCCGGGCCAGTAATGCGACTTCGGCAACCGAATCATGAGAATGTCTGGTCGTAAGAGCGGGCTCTTGGGGCAGAAATACAAAATCAACCGTCTCGAACCGGAACTCCCCGCCTCCGGGGCTAGGGCAAGGCTCAACGCTTGGCGTTGCCGTGATAGCGGCGACGCCAAGCCGCCCAGGTCACGGTGGCCGGGTATTGTGAAATCGTCACTTGGGCGGGCGTGGTAGCATCCATATTGGCATGCGTAAAGTTGTGATTATCGGCTCCGGTTGCGCTGGAAACACCGCGGCGATCTATACCGCGCGGGCGAATTTGAACCCTCTTGTGATTGCCGGACACCAGCCGGGCGGGCAGCTCTCGATCACCACCGAGGTGGAGAATTACCCCGGCTTTATCCACGGCGTGATGGGTCCCGAACTCGTTGAGAACATGAAGAAACAGGCGGAGCGCTTCGGGGCCGAGTACCGCATGGGGACGGTCATCGAAGCGGAACTCCGCGAGCGGCCGTTCCGGCTGAATATCGACGGTGAATGGGTGGAGACGCAATCGCTGATTGTTGCCTCCGGGGCTTCGGCGCGATGGCTGCATCTGCCCTCGGAGCAGATGCTGATCGGGCACGGGGTAAGTTCGTGCGCCACCTGCGACGGGTTCTTCTACCGGGGCAAGGAAGTGATGGTGGTGGGCGGCGGGGACACCGCGATGGAGGAGGCCAACTTTCTCACGAAGTTCGCAAGCCGCGTCCGGCTGGTGCATCGGCGCGAGGAATTCCGCGCCTCGCGCATCATGGTGGAGCGCACCATGGCCAACCCGAAGATCGAGATCCTTACGAACAAGGTGGTGGAGGACGTGCTCGATGTGGCTGAAGGCATCGTCACGGGTGTGAGGCTAAAGGATGTGGTGAGCGGCGAGACAACGCTTTACGAGATTGACGGACTCTTCATCGCGATCGGGCATATTCCCAATACAAAGCCCTTCGAGGGACAGCTCGATTTGGATAGCGAGGGTTATCTGGTGTCGCACGGCGGCGCCCGCACCAACATCGAGGGAGTGTTTCACGCCGGAGACGTCGAGGATAAGGTATACCGGCAGGCGATCACGGCGGCGGCGGCGGGCTGCAAGGCGGCGATCGAAACGGAACGCTGGCTGGAGGAGCACGGCGTTTTCTAGCCGGCCAGCGCCAGCAGGCGAGAGACAACGGAATGCACGGGACGCCGGATGAAAGGGCGCCCCGTTTTATGCGAGATGGCGAATACTGGTGGCCCGCTTAACCTTCGGTGTGCTGGCCGGCGACGATAATGCCTAGTTTCTTGTCGCCGATCGTCGTGTAAAGCACCCACGCGGCATGGTCCTCTTCGCCTTCCTTGACGAGGCCAGGCGCCTGGTCGTAATCGTTCTTCCAGCAACTGAGCGCCATGGGGTGCGGCGCGGTCGCGCTCTTCATCGCCATTTCCATCAGAGTCTTGAAGTCCGGTTGCGACGCAAAATTCGTGTCCACCGAGAACTTTGTGAGAACGACGAAATCGCGCTGCGGCTCGATACCCTGGTGAGCGCCGTTGATCGGGAAGAAACTCAGCCGCATGAGATAAGTTCCAGCCTTGATCTGGTTCCCGCGCCGGTCTTGATAATTCGCGGGGAAGTCCGCAACCCCGAGAAGCGTCCCGTGGACCATGTCGGTGTTGGTCACATTCATTTCGGTGTTCGAGCCGGAGGCGACCTTGGCGATGTAGAAGAAGCTGAGCAGCCGTGCGTCGCCCTTGAAAACCGACTGGCCTTCCGGTTTGAGGAGCGGCTTGAGCGCGTCGGGAACGCCGGCCGGCATCTCGGACTCCAGCTTGACGGTATATTGGGCAGCCAGCGAAAACGCGGCAAGAAGGAGCACGGCTAGCAGACGGCGCATGGGCGGAAGAACCTCCTCAAAGTTTTCTGTGTCTCCATCATACCGATCGGAGGCTGCTCCGCTCAGCGGCGGGCAGCCAGCCTAAAGATGGCCGCCAGCCGGGAGACGTTACGCCGGCAGCGCACGGTCGCGGCAACCGGCCGTGCTTGTGCTCACGGCCGGTTGAGAATCGGTTCAAAGACGCGGTCGAGAGCGGCATCACTGATTTCCGGAATGGAAACGCCCTTATGGAGGGACCAGGTTTCGACGTGATCGACGAATTCCGAAGGAGCCACGATGCTGAGCGGTCCGACGGTTTCGATCTCGAGAAAGACATCGTTCGTAAAGGTTTCAAAGGAGCACCCGAAATCGGGATATTCGGCGTTCGCGTCCGCTTCGTAGCGTTTCACGAAGAGTTCGTTGCCGAGCAGATAGGCGCCCCAGGTCCGGGGGTTGAAGAGGCCGAGCTTTTGCGGTTCGGCGTTCTTGGGGTCCTGCCGGAGGGTGAGGTATTTGGGCGTGTACTTCCAGCGGGGGTCGGCAAGGTTGGTGTAGGCCCACATGACCAGGGGGTTTGTGGGTTCCAGGATTTCGTCGTGGGTGCCTCGCGGGGGGAAGCCGGTGAACGCGGTTCCTCCCGGAGCCATCATCGTAAGGGCCCAGGGCGCGAAGGTGAGAGACCAGCCGCTGGTGTTGGTGATGCGGTGCAGCACGGTAACGCTGGTTCCGGTGGGAGCCATGCGAACGGTGATTTGCTTCTGCAGGCCGGTTTCCGGCTCCACCGGCTGGGTCAGGGTGAGGCCGTCGGCCAGCAGCGTTACCTGGACGGGTTCGTTATCAAGGGCATAGGTAAGCACGCGATCCTCGGGCGATTTCCAGAGACGGTGGCCGCCTCGCGCCATCCACTTGGATTCCCCGTGTTTGCCAAGTTCGGCGGCAAACTCCGCGAAGAAGTTCTTGCCGCCCACGTAGCCGAAGCGCATAATGCGGGGTCCGACGTCGGTGGTGGCGATCAGCTCGATTTCACCGTTTGAAACCTTATAGCAATTCGGCCATCCCGCGTATGCCGTTTTCTCGATTTTCACTGCCGCGCTCCCCATGGTGGAATTTAGAAGAAAGGCTCCCGCGAAGAGGAGCACGTGGATGAATTGAAATGGTTGCATCACTTCGCTATTATTCCGCAATGCGGAAGCCCAAGGTGGACCGTAGTGCCGGGAAACCGTTCGAATCCGCCATTTGCGCCGCGGAAAAGCCGCGGAGAGGGGTACGGTGATGGATCGACGCGCGTTTCTTCGGATAGCGGCGAGCGCTCCGGCGACCCTTCATGCCGTGGGCACGAGGGCGCAAGCGGCGGCTTCGAAGCCGAATATCATCGTGATTCTGGCCGGCGATATCGGTTACGGCGGTACGGGTCTCTACGGAGCGGCCAGGGTAAAGACGCCCAATCTTGAGAAGCTAGCCGCGCGGGGTTTGCGCTTTACGAATGCGTATTGCTCGCCGGCCACGCACACACCCGTGCGATACTCGCTGCTTGCCGGACGCTACGCCTTCCGGCGGGAAGGTTTCGGCATTCCGCTGGACGATGCGTCTTTGCCGGTCGAACCGGGACAGCTGGCAATCGCCTCCGTGCTCCAGG
>CAZXBZ010000076.1:3952-11600 GCA_964639135.1 uncultured Solibacteraceae bacterium
CGGGACGCGTGTGCCCTTCATCGTGTACTGGCCGGCGAGGGTGAAGCCGGGAATTTCCGATGCGCCGGTGAGTCAAGTGGATCTTCTGGCCAGCCTTGCCGCGCTCGCGGGAGCTTCGATTCTGGCGGAGGCAGGCTCCGATGGCCTCAACCGGATGCGGGCGATCCTTGGAGAATCGAACGAGGGCCGCCCGCATGGCGCCGGACACAACAACGCCGCCACGTAACACCCGAAGGTGGCGACGAGGCTCTCCGCGGCCTCCGCGTCACCGGCACGGAAGCCGCGAGGGGGAGAACCGGGTTTAGCGCGGAGACGTGCCGCGAATCTGACGCCATCTTCCCAGCGAAAGCAACCCGAGTGCCGATGCGCAGAGCAGGAAAGTACCGGCCTCGGGCACCGCTTCGGAGTCTCCCGGAGCTCCCTCCAGGGAGAGGCCGAAGCGCAAATCGTCAAGCTGGATGGTTCCCCCGGTGATGCGCAGCCTGGCGATATTCGCGGTTGCCGACGAGAAGCCATAGAAACCGCCGGGGCTCAGCGGGCTGTTGCCATTGCCTACCCAGCCGGAGAAGGAATGGGATTCGAGAAGCGCTTCGCTGGCGTCGAAGATTTCGAGGACGATGGGCATATGGAAATCCGTGTTGTTTGTGCTCAGGTGAATGCCGATGGAAGAGACCGTTCTTCCCGCCAGGTTGAAATCGACGGATAGCAGGACCGCGTCACCCGGCTGGGACTGATTCAGCAGGTAATAGTTCGGCGATGTCCCGAGACCGTAGACCACCGTCTGGCCGGATTCAGCGGCGTTCGGGGTGTTCATACTGATCGTGAAAGCGCCGTTCTGGAAGACCTGTACCGGGTTACTGGTCAAGGTGACATAGCCGGAATCGAACTGGTTGAAATCGACAAGTTCCGTGGTAATGCTGAAATCGTTCTCTAGAAAGGCTCCACGGGCCGGGAGCAGCATACAGAGCAGGACAAAGCCGAGGGCTGGCAGAGAGCGTCGATACATGGATAGGCTCCGTGAGTGGTTCGTGTGTCGGGTTGGAGAAGGGTTAAAGTTCTCCGCGCGGCGGACTTTTGGATCTTGGCACGCGCACAGGGATAGTCCGCGGAGCTATCCAATACTCTCGGAAATTATTGCCGATTGCCCGAGATGTTCCGCTTCGAAACAGACAGGACGGAAATCGTTTCAAAACGACACGTCCGGCGGCCCGTCGATGCGAACGCGGAGGCAGCCGTCAGCCTGCTCGCAATCGCTCGGCCGGTTTCGCCGCACGGGCGTCCGAGCGTCCGCGTTACGATGAGATTTCGGCTCTCCTCGTATGCATGTGCATGAATCGATTTTCACGGACGCTCACACCCTTGTGATGGGGATTGTGAACGTCACGCCGGATTCCTTTTCCGATGGCGGGCGCTTCCGGGATGCGGCCGAGGCCGTTCACCATGCGCGCGGGCTGGCGGCGGATGGCGCGGACATTCTGGATGTGGGCGGCGAGAGCACACGGCCGGGTTCGGACAGCGTGACGGTTCAGGAGGAGTTGCGCCGGGTTTTGCCGGTGATTGAGCAACTGGCGGCGGATGGCCAAGCCGCGGTTTCCATCGACACGATGAAGCCGGAGGTGGCGGACGCCTGCTTGCGGGCCGGGGCGCGCATCGTGAACGATGTCGGCGGACTGCGCGACCGCAAGATGATCGACGTGGCGGCGCGGCACGGGGCGGCGGTTGTCATCATGCACATGCGGGGAACGCCGAAGACGATGCAAGCGGACCCCCGCTACGGCGATGTCACCGGCGAGATCGCGGATTACCTGGAAGCTCAAGCGGCACTGGCGCGTCAGGCCGGAATTCGGGATATTGCCATTGACCCAGGTATTGGCTTTGGGAAGACCACGGACCATAATCTGGAGATTCTGAAGCGGCTGGGAGAGTTCACGCGGCTGGGCTATCCGGTGCTTGTGGGCCCTTCGCGCAAGGCGTTTCTGGGAGAGGCCGCCGGAAGGAAGAATGACAAGCGGCGGATCGAAGGGACGATCGCCGCGTGCGTGGTGGCGGCGATGAACGGGGCGAGCGTACTGCGTGTGCACGACGTCGCCGAGTGCAAGCGGGCGCTGCGTGTCGTGGATGCTATCCGGGCGGCCGGGCGGGGGGCTCGGTGAAGGACCGAATCCATATTTTCGAAGTCCGTCTCTTGTGCAAGGTGGGCGTTCCGCCGGAGGAGCGGGCGTATGCGCAAGAGCTTGTGATTGACGTTTCGATGGAGAAGAGCCTGCGGATCGCGGCGCTCTCCGAAGACGTGGGGGATACCATCGACTATGCCGCCGTGCTCGCGACGCTACAGCGAGTGGCCGCGAGCCGCGAATGGGTGCTGATTGAAACCCTGGCCGAAGCCATGTGCGCGGCGGTGCTTGCGGAGTTTCCAGCCGAGAGCGTCCATCTTTTGCTGCGTAAACCGGCCGCGCTGGCGGCCGCGGGCGGGGGCGTGGCGGCGGTGGAGATGGAGCGACGCCGATGAGCGGCCGCCAATCGCCGGGCGGCAGTACGGTGTATTTGGGCCTGGGCTCCAATCTGGGGGACAAGGCCGGCCAGTTGTACGAGGCCGTCCGGAGGTTAGCCGGCATCGGCGGGGTGGAGGCGCTATCGAGCCTGTATCGAACGGAGCCGGTAGGGTATGCGGATCAGGACTGGTTTCTCAACGCCGCGCTCCGCCTGCGCACCTCGTTCCAGCCGCGAGAGTTCCTGGAAGCGGTGCTGATGATGGAGCGGGAAATGGGGCGTGTGCGCACCATCCGGAACGGACCGCGTATTATCGATATTGACTTGTTATTGTGGGACGGAGTGCGCGTGGAGGAGCCCGGACTCTCGATACCGCATCCGCGGCTGGCGGAGCGATTGTTCGTGCTTGCTCCTCTCGCCGAAATCGCCCCGGAGGCACGTCATCCCGTGCTTGGCGAGACGATCGCGGCGCTACGGGCGGCCAAGTCGGGGAGTGGCGGGGTGGAGCGATACGCTCTGGCTTCCAGGGCGAAAAAGGCTTGAGCGGCCGCCGGGCCGCGATGTGAGGCCATGCCCAGCGTGCGGCTGGAGCACGGTCATAGTAAGCGGTGGCGCGATTCCGGGCGAGCGGCGCGATTCCGGCATGCCCGCGGTGTGCGTAAGCAGCTTATAAGTACTTTCGATCCGACGCCGGCACAATTCCCTACGGTGCGGGTCCGCGATCTGGTATTTTGGAAGCTTGGGCTTAAACTAATGCGAACAACAGACTTAATCCGCCAGAAGCGCGACGGCGAGGAGCTGAGCGCGGAAGAAATCGTCTACGTGGTGGACGGCTATAGCCGCGGGGAAATCCCGGATTTCCAGATGGCCGCTTTCCTGATGGCCGTCTATTTCAGCGGAATGAGCGAGGACGAGGCAACGGCGATGACGGACTATCTGGTCCGTAGCGGTGAATCCGTGGACCTCAGTGACATCGCGGGCGTGAAGGTGGAGAAGTACTCGACCGGCGGGGTGGGCGATAAATCGACGCTCATCGCCGCGCCGATCGCGGCGGCGGCGGGCGTCACCGTGCCGGTAATTACCTCGCGGATTTCCGGGTTCACCGGCAATACCCTCGACAAGATCAGCTCGATTCCAGGCTTCCGTACGGATTTGAGCATCGACGAGTTCAAGACGATCCTGCGGGAGCATGGGCTTGCGTTCATGCAGCAGAGCCAGGACATCGTTCCGGCCGATGAGCGGGTTTACGCGCTGCGGGACCTGACGAGCACGGTGGATTCGATTCCGCTGATGGCCTCTTCGATCATGTCGAAGAAGCTGGCGGCGGGCGTGGACGCGGTGATCTTCGATGTAAAGGTGGGCAGCGGGGCCCACATGAAGAAGCAACTGGATGCAAGGCGTCTGGCGCAGATGATGATCACGATCGGACGGCGCGCGGATAAACGGATTCAGGCGCTGATCACCGATATGAATCAGCCGCTTGGCTTCGCCGTGGGTAATGCGCTCGAGATCATGGAGGTCTCCCAGACCCTTCAGAATATGGGCCCGGCGGATCTGACACGGATTGCCCTGGAATTAGCCGCCCGGATGATTTATCTGGGCAAGGTGACGGGGAGCCTCGAAGAGGCGCGCGAGATCGCCCAGCACAAGCTGATCGACCTTTCGGGCTACCGGAAGTTCAAGGAAGTGATTACGGCGCAGGGTGGCAACCCGCAGGTGATGGATCGCTTCGAACTGCTGCCGAACGCCATGGGCGCGCGCGAGATTGTCGCGCCGCGGGGCGGCTTTGTTTCCGCGATCGACGCCGGGGATATCGGGCGCGCGGCCACGATGATCGGCGGCGGCCGGGAGATCTTCTCCGACGAGGTGGACCCGGCCGTGGGCGTGATTCTCGAAGTGAAGGTGGGCGCCAAGGTGGATAACGGATCCGTGCTGGCGCGGCTTTACTATACCAGCGAGGAGCACCTGGAAGAAGCGGCCGAGATGGTGGAAGATGCTTTCCGGATCTCGAACAACGAGCCGGAAGCCCGCGAGCTGATTCTCGAAGTGGTGGGCTGAGCCCCATCGGCACGCGTGACGAGGCGGCTAACGCGCTCTCGTGGCCGCGAAATTCACCGGACAAAGCGGAGTGGCGATGGAGCGGGTTACCGGTCTCCTGGGGCTTGTGGCGATTCTTGGAATCGCATGGCTCTTTTCGAGGGATCGCAAGCGGATCCGGCTTTCCCTGCTGCTTTGGGGCCTGGGCCTGCAACTGAGCTTCGCCGTTCTGGTGCTGCTCACGGATTTCGGCAAAGTCTTCGAATACGCCAGCACCGCCGTGAACGCGATGTTCGATTTCGTCGAAGCGGGCAGCGGCTTTGTGTTCGGCGAGGCGCTGGGGACGAAATCCGGCCCCTACGGGGTGCTTTTCGCCTTCCAGGTTCTGCCCATCATCATCTTTATCGCGTCGTTCTTCTCCATTCTCTATTACTTCGGTGTGATGCAGGCGCTGGTGCGGGTGATGGCGCGCCTGATGCAGCGCGTGATGGGGGCCAGCGGCGCGGAAGCCACCAACGTGGCGGCGAGCATCTTCATGGGGCAGACCGAAGCGCCGCTGACCATCCGGCCCTTTCTGCCGCGGCTGACCGAGAGTGAGCTTTTCACGGTGATGACCTGCGGCATGGCGCACGTTTCGGGCGCCGTCATGGCGGCGTACGTGAAACTGGCCGGGGTGGATATCAAGCATCTCCTGACGGCCGTGGTGATGACCGCGCCGGCCACGATTCTGATCGCGAAGATGCTGATGCCGGAGACCGGACATCCCGAGACTCTCGGGAGGGTGGATATCGAGGTGGAGAAGCCCGGTGTGAATGTGATCGACGCGGCCGCGAGGGGCGCGGGCGACGGCCTGCAACTCAGCTTGAATATCGCGGGGATGCTGATCGCGTTTCTCGCGCTGATCGCGATGATCAACGGCATCTTCGGGTGGGTGCATGGAATCGGGGGCTTCGGCTGGGTTCCGGCGACCATGCAGGAATTGTTCGGAAGGATGTTTGCGCCGGTAGCCTGGCTGCTCGGGATTCCCTGGGGGGATGCGGCCGCCGTGGGGAATTTGCTGGGAACCCGGTTGGTGTTGAACGAGTTTGTGGCGTTTCTGCAACTGGGGCCCATGAAGGAAACTCTTTCGCCAAGGTCTTTTACCATCGCGACGTATGCGCTCTGCGGGTTTGCGAACTTCTCCTCGATTGCGATCCAGGTGGGGGGAATCGGCGCGCTCGCGCCCACGAGGAAATCAGACCTTGCGCGCCTGGGGCTGCGGGCCGTGGCGGCGGGGACGATGACGAATTTCATGTCGGCATGCATCGTTGGCATGCTTATCTGAGGGAGGCGAGATGCCGCGGGATGAATTGCTGCGGGATGCGCGGCGGGTGGTGGAATCGAAGACAACCCGCAAGCCGCGGATAGGGATTGTGCTCGGCAGCGGGCTGGGCGGGTTCGCGCGGCGTCTCCGCGACGCGGAACGCATTCCCTACCGTGATATTCCGGGATTTCCGGCGACGTCCGCCGAGGGCCATGCCGGGGAACTGGTGATCGGCGAGGTTGCGGGCGTCGAGGTTGCCTGCATGGCGGGCCGGGTCCATCAATACGAGGGCTATTCGGCCCAGGACGTGGTGTTCGGCGTGCGCCTGCTGGGTTTGCTCGGTGTCACGACGCTGATCCTGACAAACGCCGCCGGCGGCATCCATCCGGATTATGAACGCGGGGAACTGGTGCTGATTACGGATCACATCAACTTCCAGGGCACGAATCCGCTGGCCGGGCCGAATCTCGATGCGCTCGGGCCGCGCTTTCCGGATATGACGGAGGCATACTCCGTCGTGCTGCGGCGGATCACGAAGGACGTCGCCCGCGATCTTGGCGTGCGCCTGGCCGAGGGGGTCTATATGGCGCTGCTGGGGCCGAGCTTCGAGACTCCCGCCGAAATCCGCGCCTTCAAGGCGCTGGGAGCGGACCTGGTGGGGATGTCGACCGTGCCGGAGGTAATCGCGGCCAACCATATGGGGATGGCGTGCCTGGGAATCTCCTGCGTGACAAACGCGGCCGCCGGGCTCGGCGACGAGAAGCTGAGCCATCAGGAGGTGCTCGATACCGGGCGCGCGGTGCAAGCCAAATTCGAGGCCCTGATTGAGGCCCTGCTGCCGCGTCTGGCGTGATGCCGCCCACACATTTTCGGCGACCCGGGCGCATCGCTGTTAGTACTCTAAAGAAAGTACGGTTCCAAGGCGCTTTCGTTGGGAGTGGCTGTTTTCAGCGCAATACCTGAGGAGGCGGCCCGTATCCGTTACCAACTTCGGGGGAGGCATGGTGAAGTCGAATCGCATGCTGGCGTGCCTGCTGTTGGCGCTAGCCAGTTTTCTTGATGCCGCGCCCGCCGACATCCTTATTCGCGCCAAAACGATTGTCACGATGGATGCGTCGCGGCGCGTGATTTCAAACGGCGCGATCGCGGTTTCGGGATCTCGCATTCTCGCGGTTGGACCCCGGGCCGAGGTAGAGGCGGCCTACCGTGCGCCGCGCACCCTCGATTACCCCGACGGTACCCTGATACCCGGTTTGATCAACGGCCACACGCATGCGGCGATGAGCCTCTTCCGCGGTATCGGAGGAGAGCGGACACTCGAGGATTGGCTGGAGAATGTGATTTTCCCCGCCGAAGCGAGGAACGTCACCCCTCAGTTTGTTTACTGGGGGACGCGCCTGGCGGCAGCCGAGATGCTGCTTTCCGGCACGACGCTGTTCGTCGACATGTACTACTTCGAGGACGAGGTGGCCAGGGCGGCGGCCGACACCGGGATTCGGGCGGTTGCCGGGCAGACGATCATTCAATTTCCGGTGCCCGACGCAAAGACTCCGAAGGAGGGGCTTGCCCGTGCCGAGTCCTTTTTGAAGCGGTACGCCGGCCATCCCCTGGTCACCGCGGCGGTGGCGCCTCACGCGCTCTATACGAACGACGAGCAGACGATTCGAGCCTGCCGCGCGCTGGCCGACCGGTACGGCGCGCCCTTCCTTATCCATTTATCGGAAACGAAGAAAGAGCAGGCGGATCCAGTCGCCAAGTACGGACAATCGCCGGCGGCGGTACTCGCTCAGTGGGGAATCTTTGAGAAGCCGGTCATCG
>CAZXBZ010000077.1:0-11527 GCA_964639135.1 uncultured Solibacteraceae bacterium
TGCCTTTGTTGCCAGACCTAGATCACCATTCTTCTCAGGCGGACGCTCTGTACGAGGCCCAGCAGGAGAAACGTGGTCAGTAAGCTAGAGCCGCCATAACTCATCAATGGCAGCGGGATGCCGGTGACGGGCATGCGCCCGATCACCATCCCCACATTCACCAGAAGATGAAACAAAACTAGCGCGGCTACGCCCATGCACAGAAACATCCCAGCCCGGTCTGGCGACATCTGGGCGACCTGAATTATCTGCATGAGCAACATGAAGTACAAGCTAAGCACGATTACGACGCCCACGAAGCCATGTTCCTCGGCGAACGTGGACATTATAAAATCCGTATGCGTCTCGGGAAGAAAGCGAAACTGAGTTTGGCTCCCCTGGGCGATTCCCTTTCCCCAGACGCCGCCAGAACCCACCGCGATAAGAGACTGAATCACCTGATATCCACTCCCGAGCGGGTCCGCCGCGGGGTCGACGAATGTCATCAGGCGCGCCTTCTGATAATCCTTCAGGAAGAACCAACCGGCGGGGAGTACCAGCGCGACAATCAACAAAATCACAACGAGGTGCCGCCAACGCAGACCTCCGAGGAACACCCCAACCGCCACCATCGGGATAATCGTCAGGGCAGTTCCCAGGTCGGGTTCGGCCATGATGAGTAACCAGGGGATTCCGACTACCGTACCCAGACGAACAAAATCGCTTAGGCGCAGGTGGTCGGTTCTCACCTCCGAGAGGTACCTAGCTACCACCAATAGTATCACTACTTTGGAGAACTCCGAGACCTGCAGGTTGAAGCCCCCGAAGAGGGGAATCCAGCTTTTTGAGCCGTTGATTCGCGGGGCGAAGAGCATCACGCCGACAAGCCCCGCGATAATCACGGCGTAGAGAATCGGCACATGTTCCACCAGCACGTGGTAATCGAGGCTGCTGACGATGGTCATGAGGCAAAGCCCGACGGCGAGGTAAAGGCATTGCTTCCACCAGTAATTATCCAGCGGAGTGGATGCCGTGGCGCTGTAAATCTGCACGATGCCGATGACGCAGATCGTGATGACGGAGAAGAGCAGTATCCAATCGAGGTCGCGAAAGCTGTAGTTGCGGGCGATCATGGGGTGGCCTCGCCGGGTCTGCCGTCAATTTCCTCGGTGGCTGGATCGAGCGGGGGCGCGGGAGCGGGCGCGGCGTTCTCCCTGGCGCGGGATGCGGTTTGGACGCGCGCCGGCGCGGTCCGGGAAATTTCGGTGCGCTCCTTCTTGTCGAAGTAGGCCTTGATGACATCGCGCACGATGGGGGCGGCCAGGTTGCCGTGCTCGCCGGCCTCGAAGAGCGCGGCTACCACGATCTCCGGATGGTCGCACGGGGCGAAGGCGAAGAACCAGGCATTATCCTTGTAAAGTTCGGGGTTCTTGGTGACCGCGACCAGGTTATTCGAGGCCACTTGCGCGGTGCCGGTCTTCCCGCAGACGGGTACTCCCGGGATTCGGGCGCGCACGCCCGTGCCGCCTTCGTTGACCACCGCGTAAAGGCCGCCGACGACGCTCTTGATGTGTTCCGGATCCCACTTGGCCTTGTGGGACTCCACCTTGCCGGTTTCAGCCTTGACGATGTGAGGCTGATACCAGACGCCTCCATTGGCGAGGCCCCCCATGGAGTAGGCGAGTTGGATGGGACTGACGGTGAGGGCGCCCTGCCCGATCGCGACGGAGATGGTTTCACCCGGATACCATTTTTGACGGTAGTTTTCGAGTTTCCAGCGGGTGCTCGGAACGGTTCCGGAAGCTTCGTGCGGAAGGTCAACCCCGGTCTTCGAGCCTAAGCCCGTCATCTCCGAATACTTGGCGATGCGGTCGATTCCGAGCATGTTCCCGACCGTATAGAAGTAGACGTCGCAGGATTGCGCGATAGCCGCGCGAAGGCTCACGCTGCCGTGGCCGCCTCTCTTGTGGCACTTGAAGTAACGGCCGTAAAAGGTAGCCCCGCCGTTGCAGGAGACGCGAAAGTTCTCGTCGATCACGCCCTCCTCGAGGCCGGCGATGGCGACGATGGGCTTGAAGGTGGAGCCAGGGGCCAACTGCGCCTGGATGGCGCGGTTGAGCAGCGGGTTAAAAGGATCGTTGACAATCATGCGCCAGTCTTCGGCGCGAATGCGGCCCGAAAGGCTGTTGGCGTCGTAGGTGGGGCGGCTCACCATGGCCAGAACTTCTCCGTTTCGCGGGTCGAGCGCCACCACCGCGCCGCGCTTGCCGTCCATGGCGAGTTCGGCCACCACCTGAAGATCCAGGTCTATGGTGAGCGTCAGATCTTTCCCGTTGACGGCGGGCTTTTCGCCGATGCGGTAGCGGTGGTTGCCGCGGTTATCGACGACCACCCGGCGCTTGCCGTCGACTCCCATCAGGATCTTGTTGTGAGTGCGTTCCACGCCGGATTTGCCGATGACGTCACCCTCGGAATAGTTGGCGAACTCCATCGTGTCGAGTTCCCGATCGCTCACTTCGCCCACGTAACCGATAAGATGGGCAGCTATGCCAGTGGAAGGATAGAGGCGGCGCTGCTCCCGGATCAGCTCCATATCCGGGTAGTTGGGCATGCGGCGGTGCGCTTCGACGAAGGCGATCTCGCCCGAAGTGAGCTGCTCCTTCACGATGATGGGTTCGTACTTGGCGCGCTTGGAGAAGCGGTTAAGGCGAGCCAGCAGCTCGGAGGCATCGACGCTCAGACCGTCGGCGATGGCGCGCAGCGCCCCTTCGCGCACGCCCTCACGGGAAAGCACCACGCTGAAGGACGAACGGTTATCGACGATGACGCGGCGGTTGCGGTCCAGAATCTTCCCACGCGGCGCGAGGATGGGAAGGCTCTTGATGTGGTTGTCGTTCGCGCGGGCGGCGTACTCGTCGGCCTGCACGATCTGAAGCTGCCAGAAGCCGGCGATCAGGAAGAGAAACGAGGCGAATACCGCGTACTGGAAGAGCGAAAGGCGGAAATCGATTCCCCGGCGGTCTTCCCGCGCGAAGACCGCGCCGGACCCAAAGACTCTGCCGAAATTTTCAGGAAACCGTTGCACCCCAGCCTCGCTCAAGCCGACTCGCGTGTTCTGTCTATTATGTTAAACAAAAAGACTCCAACCACCGCGTTCAGAAGTCCGGAAATTGCCATCCGTCCGGGGTCGAGCTCCAGCGGAATCTGCAGGACGGAATTCGAAAGAACCCAATAGAAAACCCGGTGAAATATGAAGAAAAACAGGACGAGAAGAAAGCGCACCGCCCAATGGTCTACTTCGAAACGCATTCCGACGGTGGCGGTGAAGTATCCCACCAGAGTTTTTGAGATGCCGAACATACCGACGGGGTGATGGGAGAGCGTATCCTGAAACAGCCCGAGGATGCAGCCGAACAGGGTGCCAGGAATCTGCCGCCGCCACATGAGGGGGAAGTACACAGCCATCAGCAGCGGCATTTCAAGGAAGTTCAGAAAACGGAAGGTCGCCGGTACGTAGATCTGGAACAGGACCGCCAGCAGCGAGGCGAGCAGCAACACCCACCAGGGGAAACGGACCATCTGCCGCTCAAGCGGAGAATCGATCAACAGGCGGCCGGCGTCGACTTTCATTGCTGGTTTGGCGGCGCGGCCGCGGCTTGGGCCGGCGTGGCCGGTGAAGATTCAGCGTCAGCGGACGGGGCCGCGGAATCGGATGCCGGCTCCCCACTCGCCGGCGCGGGGCGGGCGGGAGCAGCGCCAGCGGGCGCGGGAGCACGATTAAAATCGGGCGGGGGCGTGCCCACGGAGCCGCCCCCGAACGGGTGGTTTTGCGATTGGCCGATACGGCGGTATCGGTCGAGCAACCGGTCGGCATCGGTCGAGAGGGGCTGTCTGCCTTGCGAGCCGGCGGCGTTCGCGGGCTGGCCTGACGCCGCGGCGCCGAGCGTGGCATCCGGCGTGTTTCCGCTCCCGGTTTCGTCCGCCGGCGCGGCTGAGGTTTCTCCCATGCTGACTTCGGGCAGTGTCTCGAGCGATTTCTCTGGGGCCGGAACAAGCAGCGGAGCGGGTTCCGCCGGAAGGCCGGGCACCGCCTGATGCACGGCTTCAAGCACCACGAGCACTTCGTCCAGGCCCGGTTTCATGCCGGCGGGTTCCACGGAAATGTCCTGGAAGGAATTGCCGGCGGCGACCGAGACGACCGGCCCCACGGGAAGACCTCTGGGGAACACGCGATCGTCACCCGAACTGTAGAACCATTCGCCCTTCTCCACGATCAGGTGGCTTTCCACATAATCCACCATGCAGCGGCGCTGCCCCAGACCGCGCAGCGTGCCGACGACGCGCCCTTTCTGGGAGACAACGCCCATGGCGAAAGCAGGGTCCGTGATCAGCATCACCTGGGAGGTATTCGGGTAGACATCGAGCACGCGGCCGACCACGCCGGTTCCATTGATTACCGCCATGCCGCTTATAAGACCGTCGCTTGTTCCGCGATCGATGAAGACCACCTGGGAGGATGGCGCCGCGTTCGTGCCGATGATGCGGGCGGCGATCGTGCGGGAGGGAATGCGCTGTTTGAATTCGATCAGGCGATCGGCGCGGTCCGCCGTGGCGAGTTCCGCCTTGAGAAACTCATTTTGCCGCTGGAGGGTCTCCACTTCCGTCTTCAATTCGAGGTTATCCCGCCGAACGCCGCGCAGATCGATATAGCCATCCACGACGCCCGCGGCGGCTTCACGCGCTTCCTCGAGAATCATCGCGAGCGGGGTGACCGCCGAGACCGCCCAGACACGGACGAGACGCACGTCCTGGCGATTGCGCACCTGAACGCCGAGCATCACCAGTTGCGCGGCGAGGATGAGCACCAGCACAAGCAAGCCTCGGTATCGGGTTAGCAGCGTCTCCATGTTCTTCCACGGCGGCCGGCTGGCGGCTGGTTGATCTGGCTCCTTTCCGAAGAAGCGGCGGGCGGCGTGTGCGTGACGCCACGCCTAATCGATGGCGACCCGGCGGAGCAACTTGAAATCGGTGAGCATGCGTCCGGTGCCGAGCACTACCGAGGCCAGGGGGTCTTCCGCGACCGAAACGGGCAATCCGGTTTCTTCACGGATGCGCCGGTCGAGATTTTTAATGCGCGCTCCTCCACCCGTGAGTACGATGCCCCGGTCACTGATGTCGGCGCTGAGTTCGGGCGGGGTTCGTTCGAGGGCGACACGAATCGCATTCATGATGGTGTCGACGCATTCGCCGAGCGCCTCGCGGATTTCGGAATCGTTGATGGTCACCGTCTTGGGAACGCCCTCGATGAGGTTGCGGCCCTTGATTTCAATGGTAAGCGGCTTGTCGAGCGGATAGGCGGAGCCGACCTCCATCTTGATCATTTCGGCGGTGCGTTCGCCGATCAGCAGGTTGTATTTCCGCTTCATGAACTGCATGATGGCGTCGTCGATCTCGTTGCCCGCCACGCGGACCGAGCGCGAATAAACGATGCCCGAAAGCGAGATCACGGCGACATCCGTGGTGCCGCCGCCGATATCCACCACCATGTTGCCGGAGGGTTCGGTGATGGGCAGGCCGGCGCCGATGGCCGCCATCATGGCCTGTTCGACCAGAATTACCTCACTGGCCTTGGCGCGATAGGCCGAATCCATCACCGCGCGCTTCTCCACCTGCGTGATTTCACTGGGCACGCCGATAACGATGCGGGGATGGACCAGCATCTTGCGGCCATGCGCCTTTTGGATGAAGTAGTTGAGCATCCGCTCGGTGACTTTGAAATCGGCGATGACGCCGTCCTTCATCGGGCGGATGGCCACGATGTTGCCCGGCGTGCGGCCCAGCATCTCCTTGGCTTCCTTGCCGACGGCCTCAATCTCTCCATTGTTCTTGTTGATGGCGACGATCGACGGTTCGTTGACGACAATGCCCCGGTTCTTCATAAAAACCAAGGTGTTGGCGGTGCCGAGGTCGATGGCGAGGTCGTTCGAAAAGACGCTAAACAGTGACCGTGCGTTCATGCGGAAGTTCTAAACCTTAGAAGAACGAATTCAGGCTCCGCGAATCAGGTTCCCGGCACGGCCTTCCGAACTCTCTCGGAAATCGCCGATGCGCACAGCGCATTCGCGGAGAACGGCATGCGGGAATAGGGGAGGCGGTTCCTCGGTGGCGGAGCCGGTGCGATTCGGTGCGGCATCGCGGAACTCCCAACCATCTGCAAATGTAGCATACTGGCCGCCGCGTCAGCACATGCCGCCAAGCAATTGTAAACAGAAACTTTTCCGGACGCTCGCCGCGGCGGTGCGCCGGGTGCGGGGTGCGCCGCCGGGTGGCGGGAAATTCTGGAATAGTAGGTAAGGTACGGGAATCGAGGAGCCTTGTGTCGAAACCTCTCGCCGAAGCCGGCACTTTCGATCTTGCCATTATTGGGGGAGGCATCATTGGGGCTGGCGTTGCGCGCGACGCGGCGCGCCGGGGCATCCGAACGATTCTCCTGGAAAAGAACGATTTCGGCTCGGGCACCACCGCTGGCTCGACACGGCTGATTCACGGCGGGTTGCGCTACCTCGAAATGCTGGATTTCGGCCTTGTCCGCATGGATCTGCGAGAGCGGGAGACGCTGCTGCGCATCGCCCCCCACCTGGTGAAGCCGCTGCCGTTCAACCTTCCTTATTACAACGCCGGCTGGTTTTACCGCGCGAAGATGCGGATCGGGCTTGGGCTTTACGACCTGCTGAGTTATGACAAGAGCCTGCCAAACCGGAGCTATCATTCCGCTGGAGAAGTGGCGGAACGGGAGCCCGCGCTCCGGCGGGAAGGGCTGAGCGGCGTCAGCACGTATTACGACGCCCAGGTGAACCTTCCGGAGCGGCTTTGCCTCGAGAACATTCTGGACGCCGCGAAGCATGGCGCGGTGGTGCGTAATGGCATGGAGGTTACGGGGGCGATTCACCGGGAGGGCCGCCTGGCGGGGCTTCAGGCGCGCGGCGAGGCGGGGAATCTGGAGGAGATTCGGGCGCGCTGCGTTTTGAATACGAGTGGCCCCTGGTTTGACGAAGTGGCGGCGCGGCTGCGGCCCGGCGCTCCAACGCGAGTCCGTAAGACGAAGGGGATCCATCTCGCCGTGGAACCGCTCAACCGGGAGGCCTGGGTGCTGTTCTCGCCGGTGGATAAGCGGCTGTTTTTCGCGATTCCCTGGATGGGGATGAGCTGGATCGGGACGACGGACACCGATTTCCAGGGCGATCCCGCGGACGCGGCGGCGACGCCGGCCGACATCGAATACCTGCTGCGTTCGGCGGAGTATTATTTCCCGGTGGTTCGGGCACGGCCGGTTCGCTTCACGAACGCCGGGGTGCGAGCGCTCGTCACGCGGCCGGGCAGGGAATCCGCGGTCTCGCGCTCCCATCAACTGGTGGATGGCGCACGCGCGGGCGCCGCGGGGCTGGTTTCGGTGGTGGGCGGGAAGATCACCGGCTACCGGGCCATCGCGGAGGAGGCCACGGATCTCATCGCGAAGCGGCTGGGCGCGGGAGGCAAGTGCGATACCGCGGCGGTCCCGCTGCCAGGGGCGGTGAGCGGCGAAGCGGCTGAACGCCGCGTGCGGGAGGCGGTGGCGGCGGGAATCGCGGAGGAATCCGCGGTGGCGCTGCTGCCAGTGCATGGCGCGCGTCTGGCGGAACTTTCGGCGCTCTGCCGCGAGGACGTCTCCATGGCCGGACGAATCCATCCCGATTATCCGGAAATTCGCGCGCAGGTGGCGCTGGCGGTTTCGCGCGAATACTGCCGGAATCTCGACGATTTTCTGGCCCGGCGTTCGGCACTCGCGTTTTCGCCGGACCAGGGATGCCGGGCGGCGGAAGAAGTGGTATCGCTGATGGCGTCGCGTCTGGGATGGGACGCGGAGGAGATCCGGCGGCAGCATGCCCGGTGGGAAGGCTATCTGGAGCGCACCTCCGCTTCCGGCACCGAATAGCCGGGACCGAAGAATCGGTGAGACGCACGCTATGGGCGGAATACCGCGTGCGATGCACCGGCCTTATAGCGGAGCCATGAAGCGCGTGGAGGCGCCGGTCCACCAGCCGCCGGCCGCCATGCGGCTCGGACGCCCATGCAAGACGTAAGGACGGAGGATGATGAGCACTTCGGTGTCTTCCTTGGTGGTGCTGGTTTGGCGGAAGAGCGCGCCGATGCCGGGGATCTGATGGAGGCCGGCGAGCCCGCTCAAGTTGCGTGCTTCCTCGCGGTGGAGGAGGCCCGCGACGGCGATCATCTGGCCGTCCTCGAGCTGGACCCGCGTCGAGGTCTCGCGATTCGAAAGCACTGGAATGCCGTTCGAGCTTTCGCCCGTGAGCAGCGCGACGGTAAGGCCGAGATCCAGCGTTACCGTGCGATGCCAGACGAAGGGCTTGACCTTGACTTCAAAGCCGATCTGTTTGAAATCCACCTGCGGAAAAAAGACGGACGAGCCGGGTGTCCGCACGGGGCCGGAAAGGAAGGTTGACCTCAAGATGGGATACTCCTGGCCCAGCTTCAGGACGCTCTCCTTCCCCGAGCCGGCGCGCAGTTCAGCCCGGTAGATGGTCTTGGAATCGCTTCGGCTCATAAAAGCCACGGCTTCCGAAGAGGCAATGCCGATGCCCACCAGGGAAGCACCTCCTCCAAAAGTGAGGTAGTTTGAGAAGCCCGCGACGGGCGTGACGCGGTTGTTCATCCAGGTGGTGAACAGCCGCAAGGGGAATGAAGTGGGGAGATTGATTCCGAAACGGTTGAGCGAGCGGCGGCTGACTTCCCGGAATTCCACCTCGAGTACGATGTCCTGCGGGTAGCCGAGGAGGTCTTCGATGAGGGCCTGAGCGGCCAGCACTTTGGAATAACGATCGCGGATTAACAGAAGACGCCGCGTGGCGTCCACCATGACGGTCTTGATTTCGAGAGCCTGCCGGACAGCGTTGGCGATCTCCGTTGCGTCTTCGTTCGCGATGGCTTGGGGGACGGGGATGGCGACGGCGGCGGTGGGTTCGAGCTGAGTCTGGGTGGCGGGGTTGTTGGCGGCCACCAGCAGAAGGTTGCGGGCCACCGGGATGGCGATGGTATTCGTGACGAGTTCGAGGGCATGGATGGCGTCGCGGTACCCGGCGTCATTCAGTTCGAGATGCGCGGGGGCGGCATCCGCGACGCTTTCGTCAAACACGGCGTTGAGGCCGTATTGCTTAAGCACGTCTTCCCAGAGATTCTTGGGAGGGGCCGTGATGTTGAGATCCCGCGCGGCTTGCGAGGCTTCGAGCTTCACGGGCGGGAGCGGACGCCGGGTCGCGGCGAGAGTTTCCGCGTCAATGTGGCCTAAGACCGCTTCCCGCGCGCCGGGGGGAGCGGAAGGCGGGGCTTCCGTGCCGCTGGAGACGGAACCCAGCCCGACTTGTTCGTTCGCCGCCGCGGCCGCGAGCATGGCCCGGCTCTGCTGGTCGTAGACGCTGTATGGAGAAAGGCGCGCCGCCCGCGAATAGAGGGTGAAGGCGCGAACATAATCGCCGCCGCGCGCGGCCTTGGCGGCTGCTTTGGCCAGATTTTCCGCTTCGCCGGCGGTGAGAGCGGAGCCCAGGGCCAGCAGCAGGATAAACGCGCGCAACACCACTGAGGATAGACGCCGCCGCGGCGGAAGGCGTGCAGGCCATCCGCCGGATTGCCAAGAGGCGCGGAAACCAGCCACCATAGACGGCATGGGCTTCCGTTTTCGTTCATGGCTCGGCCGGCTGCTCCCCGTGGCCTTCGTGCTGGCGGCGTTGTGTCTGCCGCCGGTGTTACGGGCGCAATTTTGGGATGTGATTCCGCCCGCCGACCTCGGCAAGATCGGTCTCGACGCCTTCGCCGATAACGAACTGGATCTTCCGTATTACGTGGCGCATTTTCACGAACTCGCCACCTCGGTGGAGCGTGACGGCGATACACGAGGGTTTATTATCGCGCCGGTGTGGCGGAAGCTCGAAGAGAATAAGCCCTACAACGCGCGAGTGATGGAAAACATTATCGCCCTCGCGTTTTTCTACACGCAGGACCGCCCGTGGAACCCCTACTACAATTCACCGCAGCTCCGCCTGCGTCTGGAGGCCGCGCTCGATTCCTGGCTGCGCATGCAGAACGCGGAGGGGCTGTTTCATGAACTCGACGAGAACGAGGGGAGCCTCGCCGCCACGGCTTCCGCAACCAAATTCATCGGAGAGACTCTGCACTATCTGAAAGGCGGCCCGGCGCTCAATGAAGACCTGGTGAACCAGGTGGCGCAAGCCGACCGGAAGGCCATCCTGGCGCTGCTCTACGGGGCCGAACTTTATAACGAGGGCAAGCGGTTCACTCACGAATACAGCAATCTTTGGGCCGGGACGCTGGCTTACCTGAACCTCTATCCGGACGACGAAATTCGTAAGACGCTCGAGACCCGGCTGATCTCGAGCCAGCGCGATTTTCAAAGCCCCGTGGGCTACTTCTACGAAGCGGGCGGGCCGGACATGGGCTATAACCTGGGCACTCAAATGAGCGCGGTGCGGATGGCCTGGCACTACGCGCGCGGCGGCCCGCTTGAAAAGTATTTCTATTTGCCGCTGAAGGAATACTATGTGTGGCTGGTTTGGAACGTCATGATCGAGGACAACCGCGGGGGCTACTATCTGAATTCCGCGATCAACACGCGCAGCGATAAGAGCTGGCTGGCGATGGACGAAGGCATGCCCTACCGCAACGGCAGCCCGCTCGCCGAACTGATCCGGCTGGCGCGCGCGTTTGAACTCGACCAGAGCGCGTATGGGCAGTGGATCAAGACCCGGCGGGGGGAACTTGCCCGTACGTGGCCGCAAGTGCCGGATATGGAGATCGGCAATCCAGAAGCGTATTCACCGTACGTTTTTCTACACCGCCGCCATTACGACTGGCGGGCGGATACCGCTCTTTTCCGGGATGCGCTCACGGCGCTGCCCTGCACGGATCCGCATTCGTTCAACCACGTGAAGAAGGAGCCGGGCCGCAATGTAATGTATTTCTACGCGAATCGCCCGACGGGCTATTACTTCGCCTTTGCCGGCGGAGAGGCCATCCGTCCGCGGCAGACGCTGGGGCTGACGATGCTCCGCTCGGCGCGCGACGGACCAGTGCTGCTCAGCCAGCCGGGCACGGGCACTTTTGCCTGGGGGACAAGGCCGAAGGGGTCCGAGGACGTTTACGAATCCACGCGGGTGACGCCGACTCTGGCCTCCGGAGGCGTCGATGTCGTAATCAAGGACGGCCCGAACTCGATGTCCGAGGGGGATATTATCCTTAGCTACCCGCTGGGAGCGGGAACGAAAACACTGAAACTTTTAAGGGACCGGATTGACGTCGAGATCCGCCACCCCGGTGAATTCATCGAGCAGCTTCCGTTGCTGCCCATGGGCGGCCAGAATGTGGATCTGAAAGGATCCAGCGCGGGCTACGCCCGCATCCGCGTGGAGTTTAAGGTCGCCAAGTACAGCCTTGGGGAAAGCACGGATATCGAGGGGCCGAGGAAACTGCAAATGCTGAT
>CAZXBZ010000078.1:0-8863 GCA_964639135.1 uncultured Solibacteraceae bacterium
GCTGCTAAATTCCCGGTGGGCGAGCCAGCCCTCATGGCGGCGGTCGCCGGCGGGGTGAAGGAAATTCTGAACCGCTACAAGCGGCAGGGCTACGTCAAGGCGGATGCGAAGTTCGAGCCGGAACTCGATTTCGGCGCAAATACGGCCGATGTCACCGTCGCGGTGAACGAAGGGCCGCAATACCACTTTCGAGAGCTGAAGATCGAGGGCCTCGATCTCGTGAATGAAGCCGGGCTCCGCAAGCTGTGGAGTCTGGAGCCGGGGCAGCCCTTCAATTCGCTCTACCCCGAGTTCTTCCTTGACCAGATTCGTGAACGCCAGTTGATGGAATCCCTCGGCTCGAGCAAGGCGGAAGTCGATCTCGACGAGAAGGCCCTGACGGCAACGGTCACGCTCATCTTCAAGCCCGAGGACAAAAACCCTCCCCCCAGAGTGCCCCTCGTCCGTCCTCAATAGCGCGCTTACGGGAGCGCCAGCCCTCGCCGCGGGCGGAGACGCGCCGCAAGGGGTGTATTCTGGTTCTGCGGGTAGCCGGGAAAACTGGAGACCCTTTCGTTTCAGGACTTTTCAAGATGTCACGCTTGCGAAAACACTCGATCCCCGTTCTGCTGGCCATCGCAATCGGAATAGCCGGTATCGGCATCGCGCGGGCACAAGAACGCCCCATGCGCGGATTCACTCCGCCCGCGGCGATCGAGGAGCGAGCCCTTGAAGCCAGGGCGCGGCGGATGGCGAGCGCGGCGAACATCGGAGAGTTCATGCGCGCGATGGCTTCCGAGCCTCACCACGCCGGCACGCCCGCCTCGCGCAAAGTCGCGGAATACATCCGCGCAAACCTGGAGCGCTGGGGATGGAAAGCTGAAATCGAACAGTTCGATGTGCTGCTGCCCTACCCGCGGCAGCGGCGGCTCGAGATGCTCTCTCCCCGGCCCTATGTCGCCTCCATCATGGAGCCGCCCATCGATCAGGATAGCGACACCAGCGACGCCGGCCAGTTGGACACCTTCAACGCCTATGGCGGAAACGGCGACGTCACCGCCCCGCTGATTTACGTGAATTACGGCACGCCCGAGGATTACGCGGCTATCGACAAAATGGGCGTTTCCCTGAAGGGGAAGATCGTGATCGCCCGCTACGGCCGCTGCTGGCGGGGTATCAAGGCCAAACTCGCCCAGGAGCGCGGCGCTCTCGGCTGCCTCATTTATTCGGATCCCGATGACGATGGCTACGGCAAGGGCGCCAGCTATCCCGAGGGCCCCTATCGGCCCCCCCAAGGCGTGCAGCGCGGCAGCGTGATGGATATGCCCATCTATCCCGGAGACCCCACCACTCCCTTCGCGGCCAGCGTGCCGGGCGTAAAGCGTCTGAGCGTGGAGGAGTCGCCGACGATTCTCAAAATCCCGGTCCTTCCAATCTCCCATAACGACGCGCGCCCGCTGCTCGAAGCGCTCGCGGGCAAGGAAGCCCCGCACGACTGGCAGGGCGGGCTCCGCTTCACCTATCACATCGGCGCGCCGGACGGAGCCGACGCCGTGCGCGCGCGTCTCCAAGTGGAGAATGAATTCGCGCTCCGCCCGATCTACAACGTAATCGCCACCCTCGCGGGAAAAGACTTTCCGGATGAGTGGGTGCTCTACGGAAACCACCACGACGCCTGGGTGAACGGTGCGCACGACCCCGTGAGCGGCGCCGCCGTGGTCCTGGAAACCGGCCGCGTTCTGGGCGAACTCGCGAGCGACGGCTGGCGGCCTTCACGCACCATCAAACTCTGCCTGTGGGACGGTGAGGAATTCGGCATCATCGGCAGTACGGAGTGGGTAGAGAAACATGCTCCCGAGTTGAGGGAGAAATTGGTGGCCTATTTCAACTCGGATTCAAACGGGCGCGGTACTCTGCGAGCTTCCGGCTCGCACCACCTGGCTCCCTTTCTCCGTGAAGTGATGGCCGACGTGCCGGATCCTGTCATGAAGCGTCCGGTACTCGAAGCCGCGACGCAGGCGCGGAATATGGACCGTGGCGGATCGCGGCCATTTCAGGTGGATGCCGCGGGCTCCGGGTCGGATTACGCACCGTTTCTGCACCACATCACGATGCCCTCGCTCAATCTGGGTTTTGGCGGCGGATGTCCCGCGGCCGGAGTCTACCATTCGGTCTACGACACGCTCGCCTGGTACCAGAAGTTCTGCGATCCGGGAAACCAGTACGGCAAGGTCTTCAGTGACGTGATGCTCACGGCGCTGCTGAGGCTTTCCGCCGCCCCCGTGCTGCCCTACGATTTCAGCGAACTCGCCGGCGTCATCCAGGGATACCGGAAGGAAGTCGCGGCGCTCGCGCAAGAGCATCGCATCTCACTCAACTTTGATCCGCTGGACCGGGCGCTGGCGAACCTCTCCCGGGAGAGCGCGGAATGGAACTCCTGGTCGATGCGTAATCTCGGCCCGCTGGCCGCAAACCCCGCGCCGCGGGCCTTTGTCAATCGGGGCTTGATTGTCGCGGAGCGGCAGCTCGCGCTCGATGACGGCCTGCCCAACCGGCCGTGGTACAAGCACCCGATCTACGCGCCCGGTCTTTACACCGGCTACGGCGTGAAAACGCTGCCGGGAGTACGCGAAGCGATTGAACAGCGCCAGCCCGGCGTCGCGCGGCAATACCTGACGCTGACCGCCGGCGCCATCGAACGGCTTACCACGCATCTTCGCCTTCTGCGCACCGAGACGGAATCCCGGCAGCCGCCGGCGCGGGCGGCCGCATCCGGGAACTGACCGCGAGCCGGCGCTGCGCAAGCCGCGCAAGATAACTCTCCGTGGCGTCCGCTTCCTCCTGGCGGCTGACCTCGGCCAGCCATTCCGCGTGACGCTTTTCACGCAGCCGCGACACCAGTTCGTAATTCCGGCGGGCTTCGAGAAAAACCCGCCGCTGTTCGGCGATCTTCCGGGACAGGCTCTCGAGTGCCGCCTCTATCTGGCGGATAGCGTCGCGCGCGCTTCTCTGAGCGAAATGAAACTCGGCAACACGGCCGCCGGAGAGGGACTCTTCCAGCGTCAAACGCCTCGCGGCTTCTTCGAGGGCCTCCCGCATCCTCGCGCACTGCGATTCGAGCCGCGCGCGACTCGCGACCAGAGATTCAAGCGCCGCCGCGGCCGCCTCCCATTGACGCTTCCGGAACGCCAGCACCTTTTCAAGTGGAAACTGGAAACGCTTCACTTGCGATCTCCTCCGTACTACCTTATCGATCCCCGGAACGTTTGCCTTCAACGGAAATCAGAAGGTTTCCCTGGGATTTAAGGGGCGGTGTCCCCGGCTGGCGGATCCTCGGCGGGCCGGATCTTCGGCGGGCTCGGCCCCCGTCCGGCCTGGGGAAGCGATGGGAGAAAGTTTCTCTTTCCCAGGCTCTCCTCCCGCGCGCCGCGTCGCGGCGCATCGCATTCGGGCACGAAATCTCCATCGCGGCCGCGGCTTCCGTGCAACCGCGCTCATTCTCCAGCTTGCCCAAGCCCTTCGTATTCGTGCCTTCTTCTTCGTGGCCTTTGCACCCCTGGCTCTCGTCTCCCCGCCCTTCGTACCCCCGGCCTTCGCGGCCCAGCCTTTGTGCCCTTGGCCTCGTGCCCCGGTCTTTGTGTTTGCGACCTCCTTATTCGCGGCCTTCCGCGGCGCTTACGCGCCGCCTTCGAACCAACGCCGCTCCCTGATTCTCCTGATTCCCGCGACTCAAGGCTGGCCGAAAAATCACGCCGCGCGCCGCTGCTCTGTCCCTGGGGTCTGCTCTCGGACTCCGCTCCACTCCATTCGGCAACCGCCCTCCGCCCTTCCCCGTTATTGCCGCTCGATTATTGCCGCTCGATCATCGACGCCAGACGCTCGAGGCCCGCGAGAGTTTCCTCGCGCGGCGAAGAGACGTCGGGCTCCTGCCGCAGAAAGCGTTCGATCTCGGGTCTCACGGCCAGCACGGTATCGAGCTTTGGATTGGCGCCCTTCGTATACGCCCCGAGGTTGATGAGATCCCGCGCCTGTTCGTAGCGCGCCATGGCTTCCCGCAAAGACCGTGCGTGCTGAAGCTGAGGCCGTTCTCTGATTTGCGATGTGAGACGGCTCACCGAGCGAAGGACATCATTCGCCGGGTAGTGGCCCGCCGACCCCAGGTCGCGCGAGAGCACCACGTGGCCATCGAGAATGGCGCGTACCGCGTCGCAGACCGGCTCGTTGAAATCATCGCCCTCCACCAGGACGGTAAAAAACCCAGTGATTGAGCCGCGCGGAAAATTTCCCGCCCGCTCGAACACCTTCGGCAGCAGATTAAAAACCGACGGCGTATATCCCTTCTGGCTGGGCGGCTCTCCGGCGGCAAGCCCAATTTCACGCTGAGCCATCGCCAGCCGGGTAACCGAATCCATCACCATCAGGACGTTCGCGCCCTGGTCCCGGAAATACTCGGCAACCGCCATCGCCACAAAACAAGCGCGGACCCGCAGCGGCGCGGGGCGGTCCGAGGTGGCCACCACAATCACCGAGCGCCTGAGCCCCTCCGGACCGAGGTCATTCTCAATGAATTCCCGCACTTCCCGGTTACGCTCGCCAATCAGCGCAATCACGGAAACATCGGCCGCGTTGTGCCGCGCCATCGCGCCAAGCAGCGTGCTCTTTCCGACTCCCGACCCGCCGAAAATCCCGATACGCTGGCCCTGGCCGCAGGGCAGCAGGCCGTCAATCACGCGAATCCCGGTGCTCAAGGGCTTCCGGATATTCTCGCGCTCAAGCGGACTGGCTGGCCGCCGATAAAGGTCATAGAGCTGCCCCGGCATCCCCTGGTGGCTTTCAGGGAGGGCGTTGCCCGTGACTTCCGTCCCGGTAAGATCCATGAAGTTGCCAAAGCCATCCAATACCCGGCCAAGCAGATGCGGCCCCACCCCGACACGCGCCGCCTCCGGCCGCGCCACCACCCGGTCGCCAAGATGGATGCCATCGGTTTCCTCGAGAGGAATCGAGAGCACACGCTCATCACGGAAACCCACCACCTGCACGCGGATCCGCCGGCCCGCCGCCGTCTCCACCTCGCAGAAATCGCCTAACGCCACCATGGGGCCAGACGATTCAATCAGCAGCCCCACCGCCTGCGCCACCGTGCCCGTCCAACGGCTGAACTCCCGGCTCCCCAGAAATTGTCCGGCCGCGGCCGCCCCGAACCACACCGCCCGCGTCATACCGCACTCCTTCGAAGCCGGTCCGTCAGCCCGCGTTCAATCTCATCGAGTTGCGTGGCGATCGAAGCGTCCAGAACGCCGTAGGACGTTTCGAAAAGCAACGCGCCGCGCGCGAGCGAAGCATCCGCCTCCACGCGGATCGCACGGCTTCCCGGCCGCGGCGCGATCGCTTCCTCCACCGCGGCGCGGTCCTCCGGATGGATGCGTACGCATTGCACGGTTTTTCCGTTGAGCCGCTCCAGCGCGGCCCGCGTGAGGCCCGTCAACGCCTCGGGGTCGATCTGCACCTGCCGGTTGAGAATCTTCTCCGCGATCGCGATCGAAAGCCGCGCCAGATCCGCGTCGGTCCGTTCGATCAGATCCCTTCGAGCCGCTTCCGCGGCCGAGAGCGCGGAGGAGATTTGTTTCCGGAAACTGTCGATTTCGCCGCGGCTCTGGGCTTCCGCTTCCCGATACCCGGCATCGAAGCCGGATTGATAGGAAGCCTTCACGCTCGATTCCGCTTCGATCCGCGCCCGCTCCAGATCTTGCCGGACGCTCGCCAGCTCCTCCTCGAACCGGCTCGCCGCGCGGCCGCCGTCCGGGGGCGGCGTCACCGCATCGTTCGCTTTTCCAGCCGCGCCGGCTTTTTTCCCGGCCGCGCCAGCCGCCCTCGTCAAGGCCAGCCAGCCCGCCGCTTCTCCCGACGGCGGAGCATCCGGCAGCGTTCCGGCACGGAGCAGCCTAGCTGACATACTCTTCTCCCGTGCCGCCGCCCAGGCTGATCGTTCCTTCGTTCTCGAGCTGGCGAACCACCTCGATAATCTGCTGCTGCGCCTCGTCAACCTCGCGGATCTTCACCGGACCCAGCGCGTCCATATCCTCCCGCAGCATATCGGCGGCACGCTGCGACATCACCTTGATGAAGTGCTGCCTCAGAATCTCGCTTGTGCCCTTGAGGGCGATCGTCAGCAGCTTCCGGTCCACGCGCGAGAGAATCTCGCGAATGGCGTTCGAATCCAGCTTGATGATGTCCTCGAACACGAACATCAGGTGCCGGATACTCTTGCCGAGCGCCTCGTCGTCCGCTTCGATCCGATCCAGAATTTCTTTTGTCGAGTTCGCGTCCAGGCGGTTGAACAGCTCCGCCACGGCCTGTATGCCACCATACGATTCCCGGCTGTACTCACCCAGTTCCTGGATCTTCCGCCCAATGATCGCCGCGATGCGGGAGACGATTTCGGGCGATATGCGGTCCAGGTTCGCCATGCGGGTTGCGATATCGGCGTGCGATTCCTGCGGCAGCGACATCAGCAGCGCCGCCGCCTGCGTCGTGTTGAGGTGCGAGAGGATCAGCGCGATCGTCTGCGGATGCTCGTTCTGGATGAATTTCGCCAGTTGCCTCGGATCCGCCTTCTGCAAGGGGTCGAACGTCGCCGCGTCCTCGCCGATCGTCTGGGCCAGCCGGTCGAGAATGCGCCTGGCCGGCTCGTTGCCGAACGCCCCGATCAGCATTTTGCGCGCGTAATCCATGCCGCCCTTGACGACGTACTCCCGCGCGACGCTCATCTGGTAGAACTCTTCGAGGATGTCGTCGGCGTTCTGGGCCGTGATCGTCGCCGAACGCGCGATCTCCTTCGAGATCGTTTGGACCTCGTCCTCGCTCAGATGCCGCACCAGTTCCGCGCTCGTCTTTTCGCCCAGAATCACCAGCAGCATCGCGGCCTTGCGCGCCCCGCTGAACCTGTCCGTGCTGCGCTTCCTCGCGGTGGAATCGGGCGCGGGCGTGGGCGCGGGCGCCGCGACGGCATCGGGGGTGGCGCTCATCGGCGATCCTCCGTCAGCCAGCTCCGCAGAACCTGCGCGGCCCCCGAGGGGTCCTTGCCCACAAGGCTAATCAAATGGCTCGCCAGCGCGTCGCTGTCGCTTCGCGGCTTCACCCCCTTGAGGGATTCCAGCGCCGCGCTCTCCTTCAATTTCAAGCGCTCCCGCTGTTCGTGCAGAAACGTCTCAAGATCCTGGCCGCTCTCGTCAAAACCCTCTGGCAGCGCCCGCGCGCCACCGGCCGGGCTCGCAACCTGAGCCATGGCCGAAGGCGCGCCCAGCGCCGCCGGGGAAGCCGCGACGCTTACCCTTCGTTTGCGCTTCCGTTTCTTAAACCAGAAAAACCCGGCGGCCCCCAGAAACAGCACAAGAACTCCGGCGCCATATAGCCACGGGAAAATGCCTTCCGGTGGAAACTTCAGCCACTCCGGAACCGCATCCGTCTCCGGCCCGGCGGCGGGACTTCCCGCCGGAGGCGGCTCGGAGATCGTCGCATCGAAAGGCAGCGCCTCCACCACCAACTGGTCGCCCCGTTCCTCCCGCAACCCCAGTGCCCCCGTCACCAATTCACGAATGCTCTCGATCGTTTGCTGGCTGGGCGCCTCGAGGATGCGCTTCGCCTCCTTCCCGGTCCCATCCCAATGCAGTTTGTGATCCACCAGAACCGCCACGGAAACGCGTTTCAGCACGCCCCGCGGCACCACCGTATTGCGAACCGTGCGGCTCGTCTGGAAGCTCACCGATTCCGAGCGCCGCACAATGCCCGCCGCCGCCGGGCGGGAGCCCGCCCCGCCGGGCAAATTCGACGCCGTGCCGGGGATACCGCCGCCGCGCGAGCCGCTCGAAACATCCTCCTGCTTCTGGGTGCTGGTCATCACCGAATTTTCGGGATCGAAGGTTTCCGCGCTCTCACTGCCGCTCGTCATGTCGAGATCCGCGGAGACGCTGCCCCGGTAGCGGCCCGCCCCCAGCAGTGGATCGAGCGTACTTGTGAGCTTTGCTTGAAGATCCGCCTCTACCCGCCGGCGGAATTGCAGAATAGCCTCGGGAGCTTCCTCCTCCCCGCCCGCCTCCGCCTTCGGACGGTTCAGCAGGCTGCCGCGCATGTCGATAATCGAGACCTGCTCCGGCTTCAACCCTTCCACCGCGCTCGCCACCAGATGGGCGATCGCCGCGGTCTGTCTGGAATCCATCACGGCCCCCGGCCGCAGCTTCACCATCACGCTGCCTTTCGCCGGTTCCTGGTTTTCCAGAAAGACCGAGTTCTTCGCGAAGGTCACATGCACGCGCGCCTGCTCCACAGCTTGAATCGTGCGCAGGCTGCGCTCGAGTTCCCCCTCGATGGCGCGTTTGTAGTTGATGTGCTCGGTAAAATCGGTCGCGCCAAAATTGGTCTTGTCGAAGATTTCGAAACCGATGCGCCCGGTCTGAGGGAGGCCCTGAGCGGCCAGGCTCAGACGCTGTTCGGCCACCTGAGAAGAGGGGATCAGAATGCGGGTGCCCGCGTCGTTCACCCGCACCGGCACGGCGGCTTCCTTGAGCCGGGCGACGATCTGCCCCGCTTCCTCGGGGTTCAGATTCTCGAAAAGCGGATGAAAATCGCGCTCCGTCCTCCACGCGACAAACGCATAAAGGCCCGCCACCAGCGCCACGGCCACCGCGCCAACCGTCAGACGCTGCCTCTGGCTGAGGTTCTTGAAGAGACTGATCAACTGCCCCATGTCGGCATCACCATCGGACCCGCGCCGCGCCGCCTCTCTCGAACGGGATGGCGGCCAAGCCCGCGCCAGCCAGTGCTGCCCCGCTCATCGCGCTCCCGCTCGCGGCGGCACAGTGTTTGCGACGGCACGGTGTTCGCGGCG
>CAZXBZ010000078.1:8963-11439 GCA_964639135.1 uncultured Solibacteraceae bacterium
CCCTGGATGAGTTTGTTCCTGACCTGCAGCAGCAGTTCGAAGGAGATCTGGGCGTCCTGCGCCTGGATCGCCACGGTGTGCAGTTCCACGTTCTCTCCGCGCAGAAGCCTGTCCCTTAGCGCATCCGACGTCTTCGCGCTCTCCTCCACTCTGCCCACCGCCTCCGCAAGCTCCTCGGCGAACGAGGACGCGGGCAAGCCGCCCGGAATTCCGTCCATCGCGGAAGCGTACTGGCCCGCGCGGGAAGCCGCCGGCTCCTGGACACCCGCAAGCGCGGACATAACGGAAGGTATCGGCACCATCATCTGTTTTCGTTCTCCTTTTCCCCATGGAGGCAAAGCGGGCAAGCGCGCTCAACCGGGCGGCTCGCTGGACGGCGAAGGCTGCTCCACCCCGGCCGCCCATTAGCCGCGGAAGAGTTCCAGGGAGCGGCGCACCATGTCTTTCGTGGCGCTGATCACCGCGATATTCGCCTCATACGCCCGGGCCGCATCCTGGAGATTCACCATCTCCTCGGCGGGCTTGATGCTCGGATACGCCACATAGCCGCTGGCGTCCGCGTCCGGGTGGTCCGGCTGATAGCGCAGTTCCACGGCCGCGGGGTCTTCCCACACCTCCCGCACGATCACGCCCGCCTGGGCGCTATCCATCGCGGAGGCGAAGTAATCCCCGAACAGGCTGCCCGGAGCCGTGCCCGATTCGAAAATCACATCCTTGCGTAGATACGGGCCCCCGCCCGGCGTCCTTGTCGTCTCCGCGTTCGCGAGGTTCTCGGCAAGCACCTGGAGGCGCGCCCGCTGCGCATCCATCCCCGAGGCGCTGATCGAAAGAGAATCCATCAGATTCATTGCGAGTTGCCTTCCTTGATCGCCAGACGGATCGCGCGGTAGCGGCTCGCAAGCAGCGCGGACCCCAATTCGAAGCGCATGGCATTTTCGGCCAGCAGCCGCGATTCCCGGTCGAGGCTCACATTATTGCCGTCCTGGTTGAGCATCAGCCCCCCGACTTCGGCGGCCGCCGGCGGGCGCGCCCTCACGCTCCATCCAACGCCGCCGCGGGCCAGCGCGGAGTGCAGTTCCCCCTGGAAATCGATGTCCAGGGCGCGGTAGCCCGGCGTGTCGAGATTGGCGATATTTGAGGCCACCAGCTTCTGGCGCGCGGAGAGGAGGTCAAGGTAGACTTCGAGCGATTGCGTGACGCGGTCGATCATACGCCGCGCGGTATCGCAGATCCGTGACCAATCGGGAAATCACTGAAAAGAGGCAGGTTGGGCGCAACACGTGGCGGACGGGATTTCGCCATTGACCAAAAGTTGCCGCGCCGCGGCCCCCGTGAAGGGACATCGCGGCGCGGTTCATCACAAGCCAGGCGCCTTCGAGACGCGCGGAGGTTATTCCCCGGCCGGTCCAGCCGCGGCTGGCGCTTCACTGGGTTCCGCGGCGGCAAAATAGGTCTCGTTCAGCGTCACGCCCTTCGATTCGGTAAGCGCTTTCAACTGCTCGCGCGCCACCATGGGCTTCAATTGTTCGGCAATCTCGTCCTTCACCTCGTCGAGGGCCGGTACGTTGGGCGGCGGCGGGGGCGGCGGCGATCCGAGCAGCACTTCCATGATCCACTTGCCGCGCAGCACCGGCGACGTGCGGTCGGCAATCGAGGTGAGGGCGAGGATGCTGCCATGGCCGAGGAGGCCGCGGCGGTTCGGGTCGGCCACGGCCACGCGGCGGAACCGGCTGCCGGTCACGCCGGGAATGCCGTAGTGCACGGCGACCCGCTCGTTGACGAACGTGTAGTCGGCGTCGAGCAGGTCGAGCACGCTGCGGTTCTCGCGCAGCAGGCTGTCCATGAAGAGCTCGGTCTCGCGGCGCAGCCCCCGCGCCAGCGTGTCGTCGTAGTGCGGGTACTGCAGATAGTCGGGAACCAGCGTGTCGAGGTCCTGCAGCCGCAGCCACTGCGCGGCGAAACGCGTGGCCAGCGCCTCGGATCGAGGGTCGGCGAGCAGCCGCGCCGTCTGCGCCGCCAGGCCCGCAGGCGTGCGCAGCCCGCCGGCGGCAGCGGCCGCGGCCAGCTCGGCGTCGGGCACGGTGCCCCAGAGGAAGACCGACAGCCGCGACGCCAGGTCGCGGTCGGCGAGCCGGAAGGGCCGATCCGGGCGGGCATCCGGCGGCACCTCTTCGAGCCTGAACGCGAAGCGCGGGCTGGCGAGGATGGCCTGCAGCGCGTGCCGAATGGCTTGCTCGAAGTCACCCCCCGCGCGTCCTCGCTCGTAGAACCCCATGAGGGCCGCGATCTCGGTCTCCGACACCGGTCCGCGGAAAGCGCGCGTGGCCAGCGACCGCACGATCCGCGACGCGCACGCCGGCTCGTCGGCGGCCGAGGCCGGCCGGCACGTGAAGATGCGGCGCCGGCTCACGGTGTCGGACACGCCGGTCACGCCGTAGGGCCCGTGCACCGTCATGTCGCGCAGGTGCGGCAGGAG
>CAZXBZ010000079.1:0-2832 GCA_964639135.1 uncultured Solibacteraceae bacterium
ATCTTGTGTGAGAAACCAACTCCCTGCTCAGGCTCATCTTGTGTGAGACAAGACTGCCTGAAGAGAAGAAACGACTTCCAGTGCTATCCTAAATGGAGCCACACGACGCGGAGAGGTGCGAGAGTGGTTGAATCGGGCGGTCTCGAAAACCGTTGATGGCGAAAGCTATCCGTGGGTTCGAATCCCACCCTCTCCGCCATTCCCTCCCCCCGCCTGCGCATCCGGCGCTTGGCTTAGCGCGAGATTCCCACGTTTTTGAGCGCCGTATCCACCGTGGCCATGACCTGGGTTTCCACGGCGTCCGTGAACGGGCCGGTTTGCCCGTAGTAGATCATACTGTCGTCGGCTTCGTAGCCGCCTTCATTGAGGATGCGCCGCGTGGGGATGTAACACATCACGTCATTGGAATATCCCGCCACGATCACGCGCTTGCCGGGGAGCGAGCGTTTGATGTTGAGCCCATAATCCACCACCACTTCGCCGCCCAGGGTCACGAGGACGAAATCCTCACCGATCCGGATCGCCTGCGCCGGATAATTCACCGCGCTCACGTCTTCGCCCTTGGCCATCCGGGCCAGCACCCACTCCGCGCGGCGCCGGTGGAAAACGTTCTCATCCTTGCGCTCGGCTTCGATGCTTTCTCGCGTGCGCGCCCGCAAGGGGATCCGCCGCTCGGCGAGCGATGCGCGGATCTCCCCATCCACCGGCGTCAGCGGTTTGGCGAGCGCCGCGCGCACCGCGCCGGCCAGGCTCTCCCCGTGCCGCGCCGCAAGCTCCTCCTGGCTCCGTGGGTCTGGGTTCTGGTCGCCCGCGCAGAGTTGCAGAAACATGGCGGTCGTCCCTGGATACGCCTTTTCAATCGCCGCCTGGGCGTGGCCGGCGTAATCCCCGCTGATTTCCAGGAACTCGCCGGTCAGCGTGGTGTTATGGCACGAGTAGCCGAACAGCACCGCAATCCTCTTTCCCTCCGCGTTCCGCACGTCGAGAACCGGCACCGAGTGATCCACCGGCGCGGGAGCGTTCAACCCTGGGTGCGCTTTCCGTACCCAGGGGACGCGGCGGTTGGCCGCGAAGTCCGCCTCCCCCGCTCCATAGGCGATCGTCGCGGGCTCCAGCTTTGCCAGCGCCTCGCCGGTGACCCGCACCAGCGATTCCCGCAGAAACTCCCGGTAACGGCGTGTGCGCTCTTTGTGAACATCGTCGAACGCGAACATGATCTCGAGATTCGCGCGCACGGCGGGTCCGCTGTGGGTATGTGAACTATTGAGGGCTAGCGCCTCGGGGGCAAGGCGGTATTTTCTCTGGACGTCTTGCGCGACGTCGGCGCGAAGGTCTCCCGGAATGCCGATAAGGTCCGTGGTGACGAGCACGAAGCGCTTGCCAGCGGAATCCTCCATCGCCAGGGCCTTCGCGAAAAGATCTTGCGCCACGATGGAGGCGGGCTGGGTTCTCGCGGCATAACCCGAAAGAAAATAAGGCAGTTCGGTGGGTGTGATCTTCACCGAGGACACGCCCGCTTTCATCGCGGCAAGGGCGGCCAAGCCGGTGCAGGCAAGAAGCGGAAGCAGGCGGAGAAAGGAGAGGTTGCGCGTTACCATGCAAGGTAGCCTACCGCAATTCGGCGTGCCGCGAAGCCGCCCGTCCGGGTGGCGCGGGGAGACTGGCCGGCGCTCCTCCCGCGGCTCGCCGAATCGTGATCTCCTGAAGGTAGCGTCGGCGCGAGCATGCCATGAGCCACAACCACGCAGGTCATTGCCACGGCCCACGGGATTTCGGACGGGCTTTCGGCATCGGAATCGTTCTCAACACGCTTTACTCGGCGGGCGAAGCGGGCGTGGGCATCGCGATCGGTTCGCTCGGTCTCGTTGCCGACGCGGGCCATAATTTGAGCGACGTGCTGAGCCTGGCGCTCGCCTGGGGCGCCAGCCATCTCGCGCGGAAACCGCCGCAAGGCCGGTTTACCTACGGGTATGCGCGCTCGCCCATTCTTGCGTCGCTTTTCAACGCCCTGCTGCTTTTTGGAGCGATGGCCATCGTCGCCTGGGAGGCGCTGCACCGCTTGCGGAGTCCGGAGCCCGTGCCGGGGATGCCCGTGATCTGGGTAAGCCTCGTGGGGCTCGCCGTGAATGGCGGGACGGCCCTGCTCTTCGCGAGAGGCCGGTCGGACCTCAACATCCGCGGCGCCTACCTCCACATGGTGGCCGACGCCGCCGTAACTTTGGGCGTGCTGGTGTCGGGAGTCGTCATCCTCCTCACGGGCGCGGAGTGGGTGGACCCCGTCGTGAGCCTCGTGATCGTCATGGTGGTTCTATGGGGAACCTGGGGCTTGTTCCGCGATGCCATGAAGCTCTCGCTCGATGCCGTTCCGGACGGGATTGATCACGTGGAGGTCCGGCGAGCGCTGCTCACGCTCCCCGGCGTCACCGACATCCACGACCTGCACATCTGGGCGCTCAGTACCACCGAAAACGCCTTGACCGTACACCTCGTCGTGCCGGAACCGGCGGTTGAAAGCGCACTCCTCATCCAGGATGCGTGCCGCCTTCTTCATGACCGCTTTGAGATTGCCCACACAACCATCCAGGTCGAAAGCGGCGATACGAGCGAGGCCTGCGTCCAGCGAGAGCATGGCGCGGTTCAAGAGTAGCCGCGGGCGCCCCGGCGGGGCTGCAATTCGGGCTTCACGGCGTCAGACTGCCCTGCTCCCGCTGTCAGGCCAACGGTAGAATGAATTTTCGAGAAAATGGAAACCAGCATGGCAAGCCAGGGGACAACGGTAGCGGAGACAGTGGATGCGGTGCTCGCGCGATGGCGGGCCGGGCGCTCTCTCGG
>CAZXBZ010000079.1:2842-11406 GCA_964639135.1 uncultured Solibacteraceae bacterium
CACCGCTCCGAAGGCCGCGGAGACGGCGGAACCCCAAACGGGCGACGGCGTGTTCGCCACCGTGGATCAGGCGGTCGAGGCGGCATCCGCGGCGCAAAAGCAGCTTGCGGCGATGAGCCTCGAAGAGCGCGGCAAGATAGTTTCCATCATCCGGCGCTTGTGCGTGGAGCACGCGCGCGAGTGGGGTGCGATGGAACTGGCGGAAACCAAACTCGGCCGCGTGGATCACAAGATCGAAAAGCTTCTTTCGATTCCGAAGGTGCTCGGCGTGGAGGCGCTCGCCACCCAGGCGCGCAGCGATTCCACCGGGCTCGCGATCATCGAACACGCGCCGTGGGGCGTGATCGGCATGGTGCTGCCCGTAACGCACTCCATCCCCACCATGGCGAGTAATGCGATCAATGTGATCTCGGCGGGTAATACGGCCGTCTTCAGCGCGCATCCCTCGGGCGCGAAGTGCGCGCGGCATGCGCTGCGCGTCTTCCATCGCGAGATCGAGCGGGAGACGGGCATGCGCAACGTGATCGCGACCACCGCGGACGCCACGCTGCGCCACGCGGAGGAATTGTTCCAGCATCCGGATATCGCGCTGCTTTGCGTTACCGGCGGCCCCTCGGTGGTGAGGGCGGCGATGAAGCACGGCAGGCGGGTGATCGCGGCCGGGCCGGGAAACCCGCCCGTGGTGGTGGATGAAACGGCGGATCTCGATGCGGCCGCGCGGGCGATTATTACGGGCGCGTCGTTCGACAACAACCTCCTTTGCATCGGGGAGAAGGAAGTGTTTGTGGTGGCGTCCGTGGCGGATTCCTTTATCGCCGCGATGAAGCGCGCGGGCGCCGCGGAGATCGATGCCGCCGCCATCGAGCGTCTTGCGGCTGCGGCGTTCAAATTCGATGGGGGCGGCGTGGGCTGCGGGCGCGCGCACCTCAGAAAAGACCTGGTGGGGAAGGATACATCGGTGCTGGCCCAGGCCGCGGGAGTCCGGATTCCCGAGGGAACGCCGCTGCTCTTCGGCGAAACCGCGGCGGACCATGCTTTCGTACAGGAAGAGCAGATGATGCCCTTCCTCCCCATTGTCCGCGTCCCGAACGTGGATGCGGCCATCGCGGCGGCCGTCGCCGCGGAACACGGGTACCGCCACACGGCCGTGATTCACTCGCGCAACGTGGAGACGGTCACAAAGTACGCGAGGGCGATGAATACAACCCTCGTGGTTCACAACGCGGCATCTCCGGCGGCGCTTGGTTCCGGCGGCGCGGGTTATATGAGCTTCAGTATCGCCACGCCGACCGGGGAGGGCGTAACGACGCCGCTCACGTTCACCAGGGAACGGCAGTTGGCCATCGGCGGCGCGCTGCGCATACTCTGAGAATCTTCATCGTCGGAGGCAGCGGATAGTGCTCGCGGGCGGGTGGCGAGATCGCCCTGGTTCACCGGGCTGGTTCGCTGGAACGCGCCGCGCGGCGGCTCTGTCGCGTACAATGGCAACCGGATGCAGGTAACAATCAGTGGTGGCACGGGTTTCATTGGGAGGCGGATCCTCGATCAGCTTCTTCCGGCTGGCGCGCGCGTGAATCTGCTGACCCGGCGGTTGCGCCCTGGGCTGCCTGGGGGCGCGGTTCCCTATCTGTGGGATCCCGCGAGGGAAGCGGCCCCGGTCGAGAGCCTTGCGGGCAGCGATGCCGTGATTCACCTGATGGGCGAACCGGTGGCCCAGTGCTGGACTCCCGAGATCAAACGCCGCATCCGCGAGAGCCGCGTGCTCTCTACCCGGAACCTCGTGGATGCCATTGCCGCGTCGGAAGCCCGGCCCCAGATGCTGATCAGCGCCTCCGCCGTGGGGTATTACGGTTCTCGCGGCGGGGAGTGGCTCGATGAAAGATCCGCGCCCGGCGAGGATTTTCTCGCTGAAGTTTGCCGGGAATGGGAAGCGGAGGCCCTGCGGGCCGCGGAATTGGGTTTGCGCGTGCTGCGCCTGCGGATCGGCATGGTTCTGGGAACCGAGGGCGGAGCGCTCGCGCGGATGCTCCCGCCGTTTCGTTTCGGCGCGGGCGGCCGCATCGGAAGCGGAGAGCAGTGGATGAGCTGGATTCACGCGGGAGACCTCACCGGAATGATGCTCTTCGCGTTGCGCTATCCGCACATCGAGGGCGTGTGGAACGCGGTGTCGCCGAACCCCGTAACGAACGCCGAATTCGCTCAGACGCTGGCGCGTATTCTGAAACGTCCGGCCGTGATGCCCGTCCCCGAGTTCATCCTGAAGCTGCTTTTCGGCGAGGGAATGTCGGTGATGGTTGCGAGCCAGCGCGTAAAGCCCGCGGCCGCGGAAGAGGCCGGCTACCGCTTCCAGTATGGCGGCCTGCACGCCGCGCTGCGCCACCTGCTCAAGAGTTAGTCCGCGCCGCTGATTGCTTCTCGCGGCCAAGCTCCTCCATCACGCTGTAAACCAGTTCCTTCGCCTGTTCGATGCCGCGGATGATCAGTTCCACATCGCGCGGAATGCGCCTGCCCTTGGTGGCCGTTTGCATGTAGACGCCGTGCTGGCCGGCCAGAACCAGCGCGTCGGTCAGGATATCCATGCTTACCGCCAGCCTGCCTCGTGCCGTTCCCATCATAAATTCGTGTTGTTCAAGCGCTTCCGCGTGTTCTTCAAAGACTGTCATACTCTCCTTCGGATCCGCCGTCCAAGCGCCGGGCGGCGTTTGGCGCCCTTCCCGGACTTCTGTACAGTAAAGGAGATGCGATTCCCGGAATGGCCGATTCACGCCGAGGCCGCGCTCGGCAATCTGCGCGAGGTGCTGGAGAGCCGGCAATGGGGCGGTTTCCATCCGATGGTGGGCCAGTTCGAAGAGCGCTTCGCGCGCTACCAGAACTGCCGGCACGGTGTCGCGATGATGAATGGCACCGTAACGCTGGAGGCCGCGCTTCAGGCCGCCGGCATCGGTCCGGGCGATGAAGTTATTGTTCCCGCGATCTCCTTTGTCTCCACCGCCACGGCGGTCTCCCGCGCGGGCGCCGTCCCCGTGTTCGTCGATATCGAGCCCTATTCGTTCAATATGGACGCGGCAAGCGCGGAGCAGGCGGTTTCACCCGCGACGAAGGCAATAATCATCGTGCATTTCGGGGGTCCGCTGGCGGACCTCGGCAAGCTGCTTCCCCTCGCGCGGCGGCACGGGCTCACGGTCATTGAAGACGCCGCGCACGCCCATGGCTGCGAGTGGAACGGCCAGCGCGCGGGCGGCTTTGGGGATTGTGGTTCATTCAGTTTTCAGAACGGCAAGGTGCTCACGGCGGGCGAGGGCGGCATGGTCGTTTCAAACAACGGCGATTACGCCGCGCGCATCCGTTCCATCGCGAACCAGGGGCGCCGTCCGGGCCATAGCTTTTTCGCTCATTTCGAATTGGGGAGTAATCTGCGGATCACCGCGCTGCAGGCGGCCGTGCTGATGGCTCAGCTCGATCTGCTTGACGGGCAGATCGAGCGGCGCGCGCGCAATGCGCGGATTCTGCTCGAAGAGTTGCGCGGGCTGGAAGGGATTCACTGGCAGCGGATCCCGGCGGAGGTGAACCGGAATAGCTGGTATCTGGTATTGGGCCGCGTGGACCGGGAGGCGCTCGGCATTTCCAGGGATGAGTTTGCGTCGGCGCTTGCCGAAGCGGAGATTCCCTGCACGCCCTTCTACCCGCACACGCTCTATCAGAATCCGCTCTATCGGGAACTGCCGAACCGGGTGATGCCGTGCCCGGTGGCGGAGGCCTCGATTCACGATGCGTTCTGGCTGCCGCACCGTGTGCTGCTGGGGGATGAAGCGCTCACGCGCGAACTCGCCGCTGGAATCCGCGGCGCGTGCGAGCGTGCGCGGGAATCGAAGGCGGCGTCCGCGGCGGCGAAAAGTCTGTGAGATCGAAATACTACCTCGATAGGGAGGCCGGGTCATGCGCGTACCGGGTATTCAGGCCGGCTTGGCCGCGCTCGCGCTGGCTGGTTGCGGTTTGATGCCAGTCGCCGCCGAAGGACAGATCGCTTACCAGAAACCTCCGAAGGAAATTCTGGAGGTGCTGAATGCGCCACTGCCGCCGCTCGTTTCGGTGAGCCCGGGGAAGGATAAGCTCCTGCTGCTCGATCGCGTTGCCTATCCCTCCATCGCCGAACTGGCGCGGCCCATGAAGCGCCTGGCCGGGCTGCGGATTGACCCGGCGAACAATGGCCGCCACGCCCCCGTCGTGTATACGGGAATCCGCATTCGAAACATCGAGGGCGGGCGCGAGGATCTCCCCGTCGCTCTCCCCGCCGGCGCGGCCATCGGCAATGTGGTTTGGAGCCAGACCGGCGCTTATTTTGCGTTCCCGCGGTATCGGCCAGACCGTATTGAGCTGTGGGTGGTGGAAGCCGCGACGGCAAAGGCGCGGCTCGTGCCGGGAGTGGCTCTGAATGATACGGTGGGCGCGGCATTCCAGTGGCTGCCGGATGGGAAGACGCTGCTCGCGCTTACGATTCCCGCCGCCCGCCCCGCGCCGCCCGCCGCGCCGGTCAGCCCCATCGGGCCCACGGTGCAGCAGAGCGATGGCTCCGCCGCTCCCGTTCGCACCTACCAGGATCTGCTTGAAAATAGCCACGACGAGGATCTGTTCGAGTATTTCGCGGCATCGCAACCGGTGCGGATCGACGCCGCTACTCTCAAGAGCGCGCCATTTCTCGAAAAGGGAATTTATACGGAGATCACCGCGTCACCCGATGGCGGGCACTTTCTCGTGGAGCGCATCCACCGGCCCTTTTCGTTCCTGCTCCCTTACCACCGCTTTCCGCTGACGGCCGAGGTGGTTGACCGCCGGGGCGTGCGTGAGTACCGGATCACCGAAGAGCCGCTGCGGGATAAGATTCCGATCGAGGGCGTGAAGACCGGCCCGCGCGGCTATTCCTGGCTCCCCTGGGGCGGAGCGGCGCTTGTGTGGGTGGAGGCCCTCGACGGGGGAGATCCGCGAACAAAAGCGGCGCACCGGGATCGCATCGTCCTGCTTGACGCCCCCTTCGCCGGAGAACCCCGCGAATTGCTGAAGGTGGAGCAGCGCTTCGCGGGGCTTACCTGGCTCGAAACGGAAAATATGGCGCTGCTGCGCGATTATGACCGTGACAAGCGCTGGACCCGTGCTTTTTCGGTGAATCTGGCGGCGGGCGGTGCGCTCGCCGAACCGGTGTTCAGCCGGAATATCCGGGACCGCTATAACGATGAAGGCTCGCCGCTGCGCAAACTGCTGCCCAACGGATTTTCCGTGGCCATCCACCACGGCGGCAAGCTGCTGCTCTCCGGCCTGGGCGCGAGCCCGGACGGAGACCGCCCGTTTCTCGATCGCTTCGATCTGGCGAGCCGCGCGAAAGAACGGCTGTTTGAGAGCGCGCCCGCGGCTTTCGAGTATGCCGTGGCCGCTCTTGAAGAGGACGGCTCGCGCTTCTTGACGAGCCGGGAATCTCCCGCCGTGCCGCCGAATCTCATTCTGAGGGAGAAGGGCGCGCCGGAGCGGGCGATTACCAGCTTCACGGACCCCACCCCCCAGTTGCGCGGAATCTCGAAGCGAATCGTGAAGTACGAACGCGGTGACGGCGCTCAGCTTTCTTTCACCCTTTACCTTCCCGCCGGATACAAGGAGGGCACGCGGCTGCCCGCTCTGGTATGGGCGTACCCGCTTGAGTTCAGCGACCCGGCGACGGCGGGGCAGGTGACGGGCTCGGAGAATCGCTTCACCTCCATCCGCGGCTATTCGCACCTGTTCTTCCTGCTGGCCGGTTACGCCGTCCTGGACGATACCGCGATGCCCGTTATCGGGCCGCCCGAAACCGCGAACGATACCTTTATCAAGCAGATTGTCGAGAGCGCCGAAGCCGCGGTCACGAAGGCTGCCAGCCTGGGCGTGATCGATCCGGATCGCGTGGCGGTTGGCGGCCACAGCTACGGCGCGTTCATGACGGCGAATCTGCTGGCGCACAGCCGGCTCTTCCGCGCGGGCATCGCGCGCAGCGGCGCCTACAACCGCACGCTCACTCCGTTCGGCTTTCAGGCCGAGCGGCGCACGTATTGGGAAGCGCCCGAAATCTACTACAAGCTCTCTCCCTTTAGCGCCGCGGAACGGATCAAGGATCCCATTCTGCTCATCCACGGCGAGGCGGATAACAATGCGGGCACCTTCCCGATTCAGAGCGAACGGATGTACCAGGCGGTGCGCGGCAACGGCGGCCTCGCGCGGCTGGTTATGCTGCCGCGCGAATCGCATGGCTATCGCGCGCTGGAAAGCATCGAGCACGTGCTCTGGGAGTCTCTCGCGTGGCTCGATAAGTATGTGAAAAACGCGCCGCCTCGCGAGGCTGCCCCAGCGGAGCGGCCCGCCGCGCCGGGGAGCCCTGGCGCGGCAAAGGTTGCCGGGCCATGATTCCGCCCTGCGATTGGGGAGACTGCCTCCCCGGCGATGGCCTGGCGGGGACCATTGTGGGCCGGGTTTGGGCGCCGCTGCTCGGCGGACCCGCGCCGGTGCTGGTGCGTGAGGATGGTGTCCGCGATCTCTCGGCGATCGCCCCCACGGTGAGTGAGCTCTTCAATCTGGACCAACCCGCGCGGGTGCTGGCGAATGCCGGGCCGCTGCCGCGCCTCGGCGGGGTGAGCGAACTGCTGGAGAACAGCGATCCGTCATGCCGGGATTTTACACGGCCCTGGTTTTTGGCCCCGTGCGACTTGCAGGTGGTGAAAGCCGCCGGAGTAACGTTCATCGCCAGCCTGCTGGAGCGGGTTATCGAAGAACGCGCGCGCGGCAACGCCGCCAAGGCGAAAGCCCTCCGCTCGGAAATCCGTTCGTTGCTGGGCGCGGATTTCCGAAGCGTAACCCCTGGAAGCGCCAAGGCCGCGCGCCTCAAGGAACTGTTCATCAAGCGCGGGGTGTGGTCCCAGTATCTGGAGGTCGCTATCGGGCCGGATGCCGAGGTTTTCACCAAATGCCCCAGCCTCTCGGCCGTGGGCCTGGGTGCGGAAGTGGGCGTTTACTCAAAATCCACCTGGAGTAATCCGGAACCGGAACTGGTGCTCGCGGTAAATTCGCGGGGAGAAATCCTCGGTGCGACGCTCGGCAACGACGTCAACCTGCGGGATTTCGAGGGCCGCAGCGCGCTGCTGCTCGGCAAGGCCAAGGATAATAATGCGAGTTGCGCGATAGGCCCGTTCTTCCGCCTGTTCGACGATACTTTCAGCCTTGACGATGCGCGCGGGTTGGAGATTCACATGGAAATCGAGGGGGAAGACGGGTTCCGCGCGGAGGCCGTGAGCGCAATGAGCGAAATCAGCCGGGACCCCGAAGAGATCGTTGCCCAGACCATCGGAGACCATCACCAGTACCCGGATGGCTTCGTTCTGTTTCTGGGGACGATGTTTGCCCCGGTAATGGACCGCGACGAACGCGGCAAGGGTTTCACGCATCATGCGGGCGATGTGGTGCGAATTCGCTCCGCGCCCCTGGGGATGCTGGTGAACCGGGTAAACCACAGCGAAGCCGTTGAACCCTGGACCTTCGGGATGGCTGCGCTCATGCGGAATCTCGCGAAACGAGGGCTGTTCGGCTAACGCGCGAAAGCTTATCCTCGCGGGCCGCCTGCGCGCGAGTTTTTGGATGGCCGCCGCCGCGTCGCGCAAGGGCAAAATCCGCGAAATGATAGAATGCTACGCGAATCTTGGAGGAATGGAATGATACACCGGATTTTATTTTTGCTACTGCTTGCGCCTCTATTCACCTGGGCGCAATCGGATGGATTTGTCTCCCTCATGCCGAAGGCGGATCTTTCCGAGTTTTGGACGGCGGAGACGAGTCCGCCGGAGACCTGGTCTCTTGAAAATGGCGTGATCGCGGCCAAGGGGAACCCTCAGGGCGTTCTTCGCAGCCTCAAGACCTACAAGAACTTCGTGCTGCGTTTTGACATCCGCTTCAAGACGGAAGGCTGGACAAAGGCGCCCAAGGAATGGCCAAACGGAGGCGTCTTCATTTTTGCCAGCAAGGAACTGAGAGAGAAATATCCGCGCTGGCCGAAGTCCTTCGTGGAGATCCAGGGCCATTACGGTGAAATTGCCAGCGCTTTCAACGGAAACCTCAAGGGTGCAATCCGCTTTGAGGTGGTGCCGCCCGATCAGCACGGGCCGTTTGGAGAATGGGACCGTCTGGAAGTGACTACCCATAACGGAGAAGTGAGAATTAAGCTGAACGGCAAGGAAGTAAACAAGGGAACCGGTGCGGATCCGATGGAAGGCTACATCTGCCTCCAATCCGAAGGGTGGCCGGTGTACTACCGCAACGTTGAGATCAAAGTGCTTCCGGATTAGGCCTCCCTCCGGCTGCACGGCAGGCGCTAGGCCATACTCTTCGTGAGGCGGGTGGCTGCTTCAGCGCGAGGCGGAGTCATGGTTAAACACCTTCTAATGATTGTCGCGGTGGCCGCCCTGGCCGCGGCCGGCGAACCTCGCCTGGCCGTGCCGGCCGCGAGCGGGCCGCTGACTCTCGACGGTGTGCCTGGGGAGGCGATCTGGGCGGATGCC
>CAZXBZ010000080.1:0-11225 GCA_964639135.1 uncultured Solibacteraceae bacterium
CGCCAGTGCGGCTACCCGCGCCTCCGGAAACTCACGCGAAACAGCGAGCACCGATTCGTAGTCGCCATCGGATGCAATGGGGAACCCGGCTTCGATGATATCCGCGCCTAGTTCCACCAGCTTTCGAGCCATCCGGACTTTTTCCGGAACCGTCATGCTGCACCCGGGGGATTGCTCCCCATCCCGCAAGGTTGTGTCAAAGATGAATACGTGAGGATTCATGGTGTGCGTATCCGCTCGCGCTCCAAATTCCCCCCGGAGGCCAGTTTCTCCTCCGGGATCTGCACTCATTATCGACACTCCACGAGCGATTTGGCAAATTTATTCTTTTGAAGGCTTTGATAAGCGAAACGAATCATATAAATTAAGGTTATGGAACCGGGAGGCTTCCCGTTCCTCGCGCTCGGCGGCCACCAGCCGCCGGACCAGGGAGCTTGATGGAACTCTATCTGCTCAAGGTTTTTCTCACCGTGGCGACGGAGAAGAGCTTCTCCCGCGCCGCGGAACGGCTGGGCCGCACCCAGCCAGCCGTCTCCCTCGCCCTGCAGCGGCTCGAGGACGAACTGGCCGAACGTCTCATTGACCGTTCGGGCAAGGAACTGATCCTCACCGACGCCGGGCTCATCGTTCTCGAATACGCGCACCGTTTCGCCAACCTGCAGCTCGACCTGGAGAATGCCCTCACCGAGCTCCGGGACCACGCCGCCGGACGCCTCTCGATCGGCGCCAACGAAAGCACGGCGCTCTACCTGCTGAGACATATCGAAAGCTACCGCCGCACGTATCCGAAGATCAAAGTGCAGGTGCGGCGCTGCCTTTCGAGCAAGATTCCCGCCCAATTAATCGATGGCGATCTGGAACTGGGCGTCATCAGCTACGATCCCCAGGATGAGCGGCTGAACACTTCCGTCATCTACACGGACCGTCTGGCCTTCGTCGTCTCCCCGCGCCACCGCCTCGCCAAGCGGAAGAGCGTGAGCATTTCCGAACTCGGCATGGAGACCTTCATCGCGCACAACGTGCTCTCGCCCTATCGCGAGGCCGTTTTGCGCGGCTTTCGCGAGCACAAGGTTCCGCTCAACATGGACGTCGAAATGCCCACGGTCGAGACCATCCGCAAACTGGTGCAGATGAACGAGGGAGTCGCGTTCCTCCCGAAGATGTGCGTGGAACCGGAGATCCGCCAGGGGAATCTGCATGAGGTGCGCGTCAAGGAACTCAATATCGAACGGAAAGTGCTGCTGATCTCGCCGGCCCGCCGGGCGCTGAGCCACGCCGCGCGCGCTTTTCTCGAACTGGTGAAGGGCGAAAGCGAAGCGGCGCGCGCGACGCCCAACGCCTAGGATGAGCGCGGCGGCGCGACGGCGCGCCACCGCAGCCGGCGTAACCGCCCGGCTGCCGCTTCCAGCGTCTTGCGCGACTTGGAATACGTGAAGCGAATCGCGTGGCGGGGCCGCCCCGGCTCGTAAAATACGGAGCCGGGCACGCCCGCGACACCGCCTTCAAGCAGCAATTTCTCGCCGAAAGCCATGTCATCGAGGCCGCTCAGCCGGTCATAGCGGCACCAGAGAAAATACGCGCCTCCCGGTTCGTACCACGTAAAGCCGGCTTCATGCAGAGCCTCGCAGAGAATCTGCTTCCTCTCCCAATACTCCTCCCGCACGCGCCGATAAAACGATTCCGGCAGCCGGGTCGCGTTTGCCGCCGCGATCTGGAACGGGTGCGGCGCGGTGACGGTGTGGAAGTCGTGCATTACGTTCAGCTTCGCCGCGAACTCCGCGGGCGCCACCAGATAGGCCACGCGCCAGCCGGTGATGGAGTAGGTCTTGCCCATGGATATGACGGTGACCGTCCGGCCCTCCGCCCCCGGCAGGCTGCCGATACTGACATGCTCGCGGCCGGGCCCGAGCAGATACTCGTAGGTTTCGTCGGAAAAAATGAAGAGATCGCGATCCACGGCGAAATCGACGATGGCCTGCAATTCCTCGCGCGTAAACACCTTGCCGACCGGGTTCCAGGGGTTCGAAAACAGGATTGCCTGCGTCCCCTCGGTATACGCGGCCTCGAGCGTTTCGCGCGTAAACGTGAAGGGCGCGCGGCCATCCGCGGCATCCTCCTCAAGCTCGATGGATTTCACGCGTATCCGAGCCGCCACGCTTTGCAGCACGTAGTTCTCGTACATCGGCGCGAAGGTAAGCACCGTATCGCCGGCTTCGAGCAGCGTCTCGAAGGCAATCATCATCCCCTCGGTGGCGCCGCAGGTCACGACGATCTCTGTATCCGGGTCGGCTTCAATCCCGTTGTGTCTTCGCAGTTTTTCCGCCAGAGCCCGCCGCAAGTAAGGAGCACCCCGGACATCCGTATATTGATGACACTCCCCCTGAATGGCCTCCATGGCCAGGGCCTTGATCTCCGGGGCCGCATCCTCATCGGAAAAGCCCTGCGCCAGGTTCACCGCCCCCGTCTCTCTCGCGAGAATCGTCATCCGCCGGATGACCGATTCCCGCATCTCGATTTGCTTTCGCCGCATTGCCCGAAGAATCGCAGGTTCGCCGTACCGGCCGCAACCCGGCACCGGCGGGACGCCATCATCCAGCGCTGAAAGGCGCGGCGCGGAGACGCCGGCCAGGCCGCGCGGCCGCGAGATCTTAATGAAAGTTTAGAATCTCTATCTCCCGTGGCATCAATACGATCCGAAGCCATAATTTTGCCTTGTGACTCAAGTCACATTACCCGCTCGCGTCACACCATATCTTCAAACTTTGTTAAGCGGTGCGGGTAGCTCAAAAGTGGACAATACCGTCAAGTATCCTGTTGAAATTCCGGACGTCGATTTTTGGAAGGATATGGTGCCATGCCAGGCCGCCTGTCCGGTCCATACCGATGCCGGCCGCTATGTGCAACTGATTGCCATCGGGGAATACCGCGAGGCTTATCTCACCGCCCGTTCGCCGAATCCTTTTGCCTCGAATTGCGGCCGGGTCTGCGCCGCGCCGTGCGAGGACCGCTGCCGCCGCGGCAAGATCGACGCTCCGGTCAGCATCCGTGCCCTGAAGCGGTTCATTTGCGACAAATACGGCTCCGAATCGCTGGAGCCGGACACCCAGGACGAGCTGTTCCATGGAGCCACCGAGCAAGGCAACAAGACCGCGTGGCACCTGCCGCTGCTCACGGTCAGCCGGAACAACGTGGCGCGCGGCGAAAAGGTAGCGGTGATCGGCGCGGGGCCCGCCGGATTGTCCTGCGCCCATGACCTGGCACTGATGGGCTACAACGTCACCGTCTTCGAAGCCTCCGAAACGCCGGGCGGCATGATGTACCACGGAATTCCCGAATTCCGTCTGGCGCGGCCCGTCATCGAGCGCGAAATTGCGAAGATCGTCAGCCTGGGCGTGGAACTGCGGCTGAAAGCGCCGTTGAGCGAACAGTTCGGACTAAGGGAACTCCGCGATCTCGGTTATAAGAGCGTTTTTCTTAGCGTCGGCACGCAGCGCGGACGCAGCATGGCGGTTGAGGGAGAGGATCTCGACGGCGTCGTCAAAGCCATCGATCTTCTATTGAATCTGAACCAGGGCTATACGGTGACTCTGGGCAAGCGCGTGCTGGTGATCGGCGGCGGCTTCGTGGCGTTCGACGCCGCGCGCATGGCGCTGCGGACGGCGCTCGAAGGGCAGCCCGCCAGCGACGGGGAAATGGCGGCGGCGCTCGACGCGGCCCGCGCGGCCGTCCGGGCGGGAGTGAGCGACGTGCGCATGGTCAGCCTTGAGGCGCTGGATGAATTGCCCGTCATGCGCACCGCCCAGGGCAAGGAAGAATTCGAGGAGGCGGAGCGGGAAGGAATTCACTTCCAGCATCAGCGCGGAGTGCGGCGCTTCATCGGCCGGAACGGCCGCGTGGAAGCCGTGGAACTGGTCGGCGTCAGCCGTACCTACGACGAGAACGGGCGATTCAGCCCCATCTACGACGATTCGATTACGGAGATTGTCGAAACCGACACCGTCATCCTCGCGATCGGCCAGCAGGCGGATCTCAGTTTCCTGCGCCCGGAGGACGGCGTCGAACTGACGCGTGCCTCGACCATCAAGGTGGATTCGGAAACCCTAGCCACGAGCGCACCGGGCATTTTTGCCGGAGGCGACGTCGCCTTCGGACCGCGCAACCTGATCGAGGCCGTCGCGAACGGCAAACAGGCGGCGCTCTCCATCGACAACTACCTGCGCGACGCGAAGAACGCGCCCGAGATCAAGTTCTCCATCCGGAAAATCCCAACGCGGGAATACCGCATGCCGGAAGACTACGAACAGCACGGACGCCAGGCGCCGCCGACCACGCCGCTCGACCGGCGCACGGGATTTTCGGAAGTGGAAACCACCTATAGCGAAGAAGAGGCGCGTCTCCAGGCCGAACGCTGCCTGTCCTGCCACATCCAGACCATCTACGACGCCGAAAAATGCGTCCTCTGCAACCGTTGCGTGGATGTGTGCCCGGAAAACTGCCTCAAACTGGTTCCGCTCGAGAGTCTGAACCTCGGGGAAGCCGAAGCGGCCGCGTTCGCCCACTACGGCGTTCACGACGAAGAGATTCCAACCATGTCGGCCATGATCAAGGACGACGAAAAATGCATCCGCTGCGGCCTGTGCGCGATACGCTGCCCCACCGATGCAATGACGATGGAGGTCTTCTTTTATGAAGAATCTGAAAGCCCTCGCTGACACGCTCACGCCCGACCGGCGCCGCTTCCTCTCCAAGCTTGGGCTCGGCGCGCTGTTTGCCGCCGTCACGGGCCAGGCCTATGCCCTGCTGCGCTCCCTGGTGCCGAATGTTCTGTACGAACCGCCTCAAGCGTTCAAGATCGGCACGCCCGCCGAGTTCCCGGAAGGGGCAACGTTTCTTGAGGATCGCAGGGTCTACGTCTTCCGGAATCAGAACACGTTCCACACCATCTCGGCGAACTGCACGCATCTCGGCTGCACGGTCAAGATGGTGACGCTCAACCAGCCGCGCAAGGTGAACGAGGGGGGCAAGGAAGTCGAGATCGCGCAGGAATTCCACTGTCCGTGCCATGGCTCGAAGTACTACGGCGACGGCGTGAATTATTCCGGCCCCGCGCCGCGGCCGCTCGATTGCTTCCAGATGGAGGTTTCGCCGGACGACGGCCAACTGGTTGTCAACCTTGCGCAAACGGTCGGCCGCGACGACCGGCTCACTGTCTAGGGGAAGCCATGCAAATGAACAAGATCAAGTGGGACCGGCTGGTGTGGACCTGGAAGCCCGCCAGCGAGCGCGAGGCCGGCGATTCCATCGTCCGCAACCTGCTGTTGCACTGGTTTCCGGCCAAGGTGACGCGGCGGAGCATGAGCTTCGGCTACTCCTTCTGGCTCGGGACTCTCTCGGCCGTGCTGTTCGGAATCCTGACGATCACCGGCATCGCCCTGATGTTCCTCTACGTTCCCTCGGTGGAGCGCGCCTACTCATCGGTGAAGGACATCGAATTCTCCGTCTCCTTCGGTTGGTTTATACGCGCCGCGCACCGCATTTCGGCGCACCTGATGGTCGCCGTCGTGTTCCTCCACATGGTGCGCGTCTTCTGGACCGGCGCCTACAAGAACGGCACGGCGACGGGCCAGAACCGGCAGCTCAACTGGATTATCGGCCTGGGGCTGCTGTTCGCGACGCTTCTGCTCTCGTTCACCGGCTATCTGCTGCCGTGGGACCAGCTTGCGTACTGGGCCATCACCGTGGGCACCAATATCGCCAGCGCCGCGCCGCTCATCGGCGACAAGATCCGGTTTGTCTTCCTGGGCGGCAACGAGATCGGGCAGAGCACGCTGCTGCGCTTCTACGTGCTGCACTGCTTCTTCCTGCCGATGTTCGTTCTGTTCCTGTTTTCGTGGCACATGTGGCGGGTACGGAAAGACGGTGGCCTGGCGTGCGTCGACCAGCTCGCGCTTCAGGAAAAGAGTTCCAAATCCACGCCGGTTCCGAGCAAGACCTACTCCCTGCTCGGCATCACTTCGGGCCGCACGGTTCACGTCGAAACCTCGATCGTCGAGCACGACGTTCACACCGTGCCATCTTCCCCCAACCTGACGCGGAGACTGCTGGCGGTCACCATTATCTGCGTCGCCGCCGTCACCCTGCTCGCGGTCTTCGTGGGAGCGCCGCTCGAGGAAGCCGCCAACCCCAGAGTGACTCCGAACCCGGCCAAGGCGCCGTGGTACTTCCTGTGGCTGCAGGAACTCGTCACCATCACCACGGTGAAGATCGGCAGCTTCACCATCAACGGCGCCCTGCTGGGAGGAATTCTGCTTCCAGGGATTCTCGCGCTCGCGCTCGCCGCCTGGCCCTACCTCGACAAAAGCTCCGCCGCCAGCGTGGGCGTCTGGTTTTCGAAGGAACGAAGAAGGCAGGACCTGATCTTTCTGGCGGTTGTCATTTTTATTCTGATTTTCACTATTATCGGAACCTTCCTGCGAGGACCGTATTGGAACTTCTACTGGCCGTGGGAAAGCTGGCCGGAGATACCGCGGAGGTTTTAGGCAAACACCATGAACTGGAAAAACCACGACTGGAGATGGATCTACTGGTCGGCCGCCGTCCTGCTGCTCATCACCGGCTATATCATTTGGGACAACGCCGTCCCCGTGTGGGGAGACTACCAGGCTGATTTCAGGGATCTGGTGGCCGAACGCTTCGGAGCGGAGCGCGCCGCGCAAACACCCACCGGCATCCAGCAAGTCTGGGTTGAGAAGCTGGGCCGCGCCGACCGCTGCACCACCTGCCATCTGGGCGTCTCCTGGAAAGGCCTGGAAAACGCGCCCCAGCCATTCCGGACGCATTCCGCGGAGATTCTGGCGAAACACCCGATCGAGAAATACGGCTGCACTTCCTGCCACGGCGGCCAGGGACAGGCGCTCGATCTGGAATCCGCCCATGCGACGCGAATCGAGTTCTGGGAGGAGCCGGTACTCGGAGCGGATCTCGCCGAAACCTACCTCGTCAGGGATCGGGAAGCCATGATGCAGATCAACTGCAACGAGTGCCACCGCTACGATCGCGAGACCAAGGGCGCCGATTACATCAACCACGCCAAGCAGCTTGTACACGACAAGGGCTGCCGCGCCTGCCACTCAATCAACGGCCGCGGCGGCACGGTGGGCCCAAACCTCACCTACATCGGAGATCAATCGCCCGAGCAATACGATTACTCGCGCATCAATGGCGTGAAGACCGCCTTCGCCTGGCATCTCGCGCACTTCAAGGATCCGAAGGCGGCCGTGCCCTCCACGGTGATGCCTAATTTCGGCTTCAATTCGAAGGACGCCCAATCCCTTTCGATGCTCATGGCGAGCTGGCGGAAGACGGATCTGCCCGTCGAGTATATTCCGGGCGCTCAAGTCGGCGACGTTCCCACCCCCGAGGAGCTTGAAAAAGAGAAGCGGATGGAAAGCGGCGACGGGGCTTTCTTCGTCAAGAAAAGCTGCTTCATCTGCCATGACGTCAGCACGCTCGGCATCGAATCCGCCACCAAGATCGGCCCGGATCTCTCCGACGCCGTGGTGGACGTGCCGGCGCGTTTTGGCCGCACGCTCGAAGATTTTCTCGCCGAGCCGACGGGAACGATGGCCGTGGTGCTCTCCACGCAGATTCATCTGACGCCCGAAGAGCGCGACGAGGCCGTGAGCAAGCTGAAAACGGCCTACAACCTCCGGCTTGAGCAACTCAAAAAAGCAGCACCGCAAGGGAAGTAAGCGAGGATGAACATGAACAGACTACTCCAACGAAAATGGCTGATCGCCGCTTCGGCGCTGGTGCTTCTGGCGGCGCTGCTGCCCCCAGCCTGCCGCAGGGCGCCGCGCATGCAAGCCCGCCAAGGCGACGTCGCCGAGGCCGCGGTGGCGACTTACGTCGCACCCGGAGACACGGACCCCTACTACCTCTTCTACTCCGGCGGACACTCGGGCAACATCTTCGTTGCCGGCGTGCCCTCCATGCGGCACATCATCACCATCCCGGTGTTCACACCGTACCCCGGCACCGGATACGGCTTCGACAAGGAATCCAAGGAGATGCTCGGCGAGTATACCTGGGGCGACGCGCACCACACCGCGCTCAGCCAGACCAACGGCGATTATGACGGCCGCTGGCTCTTCATCAGTGATAACGCCAACAACCGCATGGCGCGCATCGACCTGCGGGATTTCAAGACCAAGCAGATTCTCGGGCCGATTCCGAACGTCTCGGGCAACCACTGCTCGTCCTTTGTCACCACCAACACGGAATACGTCCTCGCGGCCTCCCGCTTCTCCGCCCCTCTGCCTCTCGGCACGTACGCGCCGCTCGACCGCTACGCGGATACTTACAAGGGCGTGGTGGCCGGCATCCACGTCGACCCTCAGTCCGGCGAGATGAAGCTGGGCTGGGAGATTCTGATGCCTCCGTTCAACTACGATCTCGGGACCACCGGCAAGGGCCCAAGCAACGACTGGGCTTTCTGGACCTCCTATAACACCGAGCGCGCCACCGGCAAACTCGAGGTGACTTCCACGCAGCGCGACCGCGATTACATCGCCGCGGTCAACTGGAAGGCCGCGGCGGCGGCGATCGCGGCGGGCAAAGGTAAGACCATCGGCGGCGTGCAGGTGCTCGACCCGAAGGACGTTCCCGGCGTCGTCTATCTCATGCCCTGCTCCAAGAGCCCGCACGGCGTGGATGTGAGCCCCGACGGCAAGTACGTCGTCGGAAGCGGCAAGCTGCAATCGATCACCACCGTGTTCAGCTTCGCCAAGATGATGGCGGCGATCGAGCAGAAGAACTTCACCGGCGACGAAGACGGCATCCCCGTGCTCAACTACGACGCCATCAAGGAAGCCGAAGTCAACGTGGGCCTGGGACCGCTGCACACGCAATTCGACGACCAGGGCTACGCCTACACGAGCCTTTTCGTCGAAAGCGCGATCGCCAAGTGGAAGCTCGGCACCTGGGAGGTGGAAGACAAGATTCCGGTCGCCTATAACATCGGGCACCTCTCAATCCCTGGCGGCGACACCATGCACCCGGACGGGAAGTACGTGGTGGCGCTCAACAAACTGTCCCACGGGCGTCACCTCAGCGTGGGTCCGTCACAGCCGGAAAGCTCGCAGCTTATCGACATCAGCGGAGAGAAGATGAAGCTTCTCTACGACGCATTCACTGAGCCGGAGCCGCACTACTCACAGATGATCGCCGCCAGCAAGCTGAAGCCGATCGAGGTCTACCCCAAGGAGGAGAACCATCATCCGCACGCGATCTGGGACGTGAAGGACGCGAAGATCGAACGCAGCGGAAATAACGTCACGGTGAAGATGCTGGCCGTCCGCAGCAACTTCGAGCCGAACCATATCGAGGTCAACCAGGGCGACCACGTGACCGTCCACATCACGAACATCGAACAGACGACGGATGAACTGCACGGCTTCGGGCTCTCCAGCTACAACATCAACGTCGTCGTCGACCCCGGCGAGACCAAGACCGTCGAATTCACCGCCAACAAGCCCGGTGTCTACGCGTATTACTGCACAAACTTCTGTTCAGCCCTGCACCAGGAGATGCAAGGCTATCTACTGGTAAAACCCAAATAGGAAAGGAAATAACATGAACTCCGCGGCGCCGCCAAATACGAAGCTATCGCTTCTTGAGAAGACCAATGCGTTTTTCGACCTTCCCCTGGGAAAGCGAAACCGCTTGATTGTTCTACTGGCGGCGCTGTTTCTCATCCCCACGTGGTTCTTTCCGCTCTGGAACATGACGATGTTTTCCAACCAGTATCCAGACGGTTTGGACCTGCATATCTACACCTACAAACTGGAGGGCGGCGTCAGCGCGGCGCGCGACGACCTTCGCGAAATCAACACGCTGAACCACTACATCGGAATGAGGCCGCTGCTCGAGAGCGACTTCAGCGAATTTGTCTGGCTGCCGTTGATGATCGGCATTTTCTTCATTCTGGCGCTGCGAGCCATTGTGATCGGCAAGATGGCCGGACTGGTGGATGCCGCCGTCCTTTTCATGTACTCGAGTCTTTTCTCGTTCTGGGGCTTCTATCACAAGCTCTACCAATACGGCCATCAACTGGACCCGGCCGCTCCGGTAAAGGTGGAGCCCTTCATGCCCCCGATGTTCGGCAGCCACCAACTCGCAAACTTCCAGGTGCAGAGCTACCCCGGCGCGGCGTCCTACCTCATGGTTGCGTTCTTCCTGTTGATGGCCGCGGTTATCGTGATGAAGTGGGCAAAATTCAAGTGAGAAGGGTGGTTCTGGCCATTGCCGTGATGGCTGTTTCAACGGCGTCCGCGGAAACCTTGGTGGTGGGGGCCGGCCGGCAATTCGCCAGCGTTCGCGACGCCATCGAAGCCGCGCATGACGGGGATACGATCCGGATCGAGGCGGGCGTCTATCCCGGCAATCTCGTGCTCAAGAAACGCCTTTCGCTCGCAGGCGACGGCAACCCGGTGATTCGCGGCGAGGGCAAGGGCAGCGTCATCACCATCCACGCCGACGGATGCGAGGTGCGGGGCCTTGTGATCGAGCACAGCGGCGGCGAACTCGTCCGTGAAGATTCCGGCGTTCTGCTCCATTCCTCCGGCAATCGTATCGAGCACAATACGCTGAACGACGTTCTGTTCGGCGTCTATTTCTACGCGGCCGATCGCAACGTCGTCGCGCACAACACCATTCGCGGCCGCGATTCGCTGGACGTGGGAGATCGCGGCAGCGGCATCCACGTCTATCGCGCCGTTCACAACGAAATTCTCAATAACACGATCTCCGGCACTCGAGACGGGATGTATCTGCAGAACGCCGACGAAAGCTCCATCCGCGGAAACAACGTCACCAACGTCCGCTACGGGCTCCACTACATGTACTCGAACGACAATACCTTCGAGGACAACTCCTTTTCGCACAATGTCGCGGGCGCGGCCATCATGTATTCCCACCGGATCTCCCTCCGCCGGAACCGATTTGTCCGGAACCGGGGCGTGAGTTCGTTTGGCATCCTGTTTCAGGACGCGGAGCAATGCACGGCGGAAGACAATGTGATCGTCGGGAACGGGATCGGGATTTTCATGGAAGCGCTGCGTGGCTCCACATTCCGGCGGAATCTTATCGCGGCGAACGATCTGGCGATCCAGGTCTTCAGCAGCGCAACCGGCAACACGTTCGAGGCGAACAACTTCATCGATAAC
>CAZXBZ010000081.1:0-11207 GCA_964639135.1 uncultured Solibacteraceae bacterium
ACATTATCCGGGAGCTTGCCGCCGCCGCGCGAGCCGAGGGGCTGGGTTTCGGCGTCTATTATTCCTCCATCGACTGGCACGAGGGCAGCATTCCAGACATGCGCGATGACAACCCCATCTCCGCGGAGCTGGAAGATTTCAACCTCGGCCAGCTTGTGGAGCTTGCGTCGAACTACGGCCCGCTCTCTGAAATCTGGTTCGATATGGGCAAACCCACCCCCGCGCAGAGCAAGCGCTGGACGGACGCCGTACACACCCTGCAGCCGGATGCCATGGTAAGCGGCCGCGTCTTCAACCATCAGGGAGATTTCACCGTGATGGGGGATAACGCCATCCCCAGCCATCTGATCGACGAGCCCTGGCAAACCCCAGCCTCCATCTACCCGGAAACCTGGGGGTATCGCTCATGGCAGGAGCGCAAGAACCTGCCGGAGAAGATCCGGGATCACCTCGTGAATCTCGCCAAAGTGGTGAGCCGCGGCGGCAATTACCTGCTGAATATCGGTCCGCGCGGAGACGGCTCCGTGGTTGAGTTTGAAGCGGATGTGCTGCGTTCCATGGGTAAATGGCTTTCACTCAACGGCGAAGCCATCTACGGAAGCACCCCGCTGCCGTTCCGTGAACTCGATTTCGGTTACGCAACCGGGAAGCCCGGCAGGCTATATCTTCTGGTGACAAAGTGGCCCGCCGACGGCAAGCTGCGGCTGCCGCGAATGCGCAACCGCATCACGAAGGCCTACTTCCTCGGCGATAGCTCGCGCTCCGCGCTCGATACGGCGGAGGAACCCGGCGCGCAAGTGGTGCTGACGCGGGTTCCCAAGCTGCCCGAGGCGGTTACCGTGCTGGTGGCGGAATATGCCGGCGATCTGAGCATCGCCCCTCCATTGGTTGAAGCGAGCGAGGATGAAGCATACCGGCTTTCCCGGCGGGATGCCGATGAATTCTTCCACTACAACGGCTACGGCTACTACGAGCAGCCGAAGCTCTACAGACAATCCTGGAGCTTCGCCCTCCCGAAGAATGGGGAAATGGCGGTTTACGGCCTTGTAAAACCGGGCGGCCAGAGCGCCGCCGTGGAGGTCGAAATCAACGGAACCTCAAGCCGCGTGGAGGTAGCGCCCGTGCCGGAGGGGCCGGAGCCGGCGCTCCGCGAACTCGGCCGGTTCACCGCGCGCGCCTGGCAGGACGCCAGCATCACCGTAACCCCTCCAAAGCCCATCGGCAGGGGCATCGGAACCGGAGTCGTATTCGAGGAACTGCTGTTGAAGCCGGTGACCGTGGCACCCCAAACCGCAAAACATTGAGGCCCCCGGGACGCCCCTACGGAGCCTCCCCCAGCAACACCCGCGCGCTAGCCACATTGCCCGCGCTGTCGGTGGCGATGACCACGACGGATTTTTCGCCGCCCGGCGCGGCGTCGTCCCTCACGGAGATCACGTATTCCTCGAAACGGCTATCGGCAATTCCATCGAGCGGCAGCGCCACGGCCGGCTCCTTCGCGTTTATCGAAACCTCGACCCGGCGAACGATGGATACCGCGTCCTTCACCCGCACGCGCAGGTTCCACGCGGCGTCCGCCCGCTCGCGCGAGAGAATTTCGATCTCGGGCGGGCTGTGGTCGATCACCACGGGCGCGCTCACGAGCATGTCTTCCTTTGCCTCGCCGGGGGAATTGTCCGGCGAATCGGACGCCGTGACCCGAAAGTAATAGCGGCCATCGGCGAAGCGGCTGCCCTCGGTGGAGTAGACGCTCTCCCGAATCGCGGTGGCCAGCGGCTTCCAGGCGCTCTCGTCCTCGGCTCGGTATTCGAGGCGGTATTCGAGGGTGTCCCCGTCCGCATCCTCCGCCTCCCACGTACACTGGATCGACGGCTCCACCAGGCGGCCGACGCTCGAAACCGTGGCGCCGGCCGGCCCCGAAGCGTCGCTCTCGCCCGTGGCGCTGACGGTGACGGTATAAGCGGCCGACGCCGCGCTCACGGCCGCCTGCCGCGCGGCCGCGCCGGTATTCTTTACCGCGCTCAACTGGCTGCTCACGCGAACGCTCTTGATCGCCGGGGGTGAATTCTGTGGCAGGTAGGTCACGGTCACCCGCTCCAGCAGCACCGGGTTCGGCGTCGCGTGGAATTCCGCCTTCCACTGAAGATAGCGTGCATTCGGGCTGGCGATGCGTCCCTCCGCGCCTTCACCAACCGGCTGCCAGCCGCTCCAGGTATCATCCGGCCGGAACGAATTCCCGGCCCTGGTGAAAAGCTGGAGAACGCCGGCCGCGCCCGCCCGGTTCCTGCCCGCCCATTCAAGCGTTCCCCAGCGGGCCACCGTTTCCACGTCGTGAACGGGGGATTCATACTGGCTTGCCGCTCCCCCGTTGGGCAAAAACCGGAAGAGCTTCCCCTCGTTGCCCGTCGCGGCCAGAAACCCGGTGGAGAGCGGAATCACTCTGGTGGTCTGCCCCTGCCCGGTTTGGGCGAGCAGGCCGGCGCGGCCGCGGCCATCCATGCGGTAGATACGGCCGTCGCGATCGGTCGCCACCAGCAGGGAGCTTCCGTCGAGCGCGATATCGTAAACGTTCTCGCTCTTCGAACTCCAGAGGGTCTCGACGGTGCTATCCGAGGCGATCCGGTATACGGCGGAGCGTTCCACGCCCGGCATCTCGTAAATCGCCGAGGTGGCTCCGAGAGGCGCGGGCGGGGAGGTGGCGGCGCCACCGGCCTGGGGCAGCGGAATCGCCTGCTGCATACTCTCGCCTGGCGGGTTCTGGGCCGCGGCGGTCACCGTCACCGTCGCGCTGATCACCGGCGCGCTCGTATCGGGCGTACTCACCCCCGGCGAGGGAACCTGCTGCTTGCGCGCCACCGAGCCACCCATCGCCGCCGCGTAGATCTCTCCGCCGGGCGCCACGGCAATGGCGCGAATCTCGGGCAGATCGGCATCGTAAAGCACAAATGCTTTGTCTTTCGCCGTAATCCGATAGAGCAGACCGTTGGGCTCCGAGCCCGCGAGCAGCCGCCCGTCCGCATCGACCGCGAGGCTGGTAATGTGTGCCTGCCCGCTCGCGAAGAAGACTTCGCCCCGCCCGTCCGGACTGACGGAGAAGATCTTCCCTTCCGGACCCGTGCCGGCATAGATCGTGCCGTCGGGGCCCAAGGCCAGAGACCAGATGTACTGAGCTTTCGGATCGAAGATCTCCGTGGCGGTCTCCCCCTCGATCTTGTATATCTTTCCGTTGGGGGAGGTGGCGGCATAAAGCACGCCGCGCTTATCCACGGCCAGCGCAAAAACGGTGGGCTCGGTCGCGTTCCAGATCAGCTCCGTCTGGCCGTTTGGGCGGACTGCGTAGATGGCCCCCCGGTAGCCGGTTCCCAGAAATACCGTGCCGTCCGGGCCGCGCTCCGCCGCCCAGATTACGGGCTGCCCCGGAGCAGAGACTTCCTCGCGCCGGTAGCCCGGCCCCAGCAGGCCGTCCCAGGTGAGGGAAACACCGCTCATCGTCCCCTTGAGAAAATCCTTGCTTCCGGCCATCTCCCACGTGGTGGTCTGGGAGGCGTGGAGCGCCGGCAATACCGCCAGCAGAGCCAGCAAAGCCGGCCAAACCAGTGTCTTCGCGCGAAGAACAATGCGCCAGCCGCTTGCGGCGTCAAGGGTGGCGGCCGCGGCGGACACGCCCCGGGCCGCCTCTCTTGCTGCTTCATTCATTTCTGGGTACATGCTTTAGTTGCTTTTGACATCCACCCGGATCGTCCGGCTGCCCGATACCGCGAAGCCGCCCAGATCCGCCGCCATCTCGGCCACGGCCGCATTCTGCACGGCGTTGCGTCCGCCCTTCACGTCCGTGGAGCGGTCGAGGATAAGCGCGGCCGAAGGGGGCGGCGCGGGAAGATCCGCGCCCTGAATAGAGTAGGTCGGTTCCTGCCGCCACACGCGCAAGTAGAGGTTCCCATTGCCGCGAATCCCATTGATCACATCCACCAGTTGCTTCGGGTTCCGGGGCACGATGGCCGTCCACTTCCCGAGATCGAGCATGTTGAGGCTGGCGGCGTCCGTCACGCTGAAAAACAACGGTCCCGCCGGGGCGCCTCTCGGAATCGTGTAATGGAAACGCCGCTCCGCGGGTTTTCCGCCTTCATCGATCAGCAGCGCGTGAATCTCGATCTCTTCGCCCGGTTCCGCTTCGTTGCTCGACGCCCACACCTGATCTAAATTCAACTCGCGGCGCTTCTCGCGGGATATCACCTGAATATCCACGCCCTCGAGCTTCAGTTCGTCGAAGCCCGATTGCAGCGCGTAACCCGCGGGAACCGCCACGTTCAGCGCGGCGGCCAGCGCCACCATGGAAACACCGGAGAACTGATTGCGAATGCGCAAGGGGGGCACGCCGTCCGCGAACCGCAAGACGGCGTCTAGGCTGATTGTCGCCGGCCCGGCGCCGCGCTCGGTGGCGTCCACGGCGGAAAATAGCGCCATCTGCAGGAGCAGCGGTGAGAGGTACGCATCCTTCACCATCTCCATCTTGTAGTCTTTTTCAAGCAGCCGCGCCCCGGAAGCGGTCTCGCGCTGGACACGCAGCCGGAACGGAGCCAGATCGGGCTTCGCGCCGATCACCCCGGAGACCGTGACGGATCGATCCTGCTCGATCACGCCGAGAGGCGCGCCGGAACGCGTGATCTTAAACGAGCTGGAGACATTCGGCAGCAGGGCGAGCACTTCGCTGCGGGCAAAGGGCAGGCTTGTCCCGCCCACTCCCAGAAAGCGGTGTCCGAAAGCATACAGCCGGTCTCCGTCGATATGGGTCACGGTGCCGTCGGCGGCCACCTGCAAGTCCCCGCGCATCAACTGCACGCTGATCATGGACCCAGGCTCGGGTTTGCCGCCCGTAACCACCGCATTCGATTGCGCGCCCGCTCCCGAAAAACCTTGCGCCAGCTCCAAGCCGAGCCGGGCCGCCACCGGGCTGAATTGCTTCAGTGTCCCCTCCGTGAACCCGGAAAGTTCGAGCGGCGTGCGCACCTGCGTCAGCCGCATGCTGCCCGCCAGAAGCGATTCGGGTTCCGGAAAGACGTGCGCCACTTCGGAATCGCCGAGGCGAACCCGCTTGTAAGTGGAAGCTGACGCAGCGGGAACGCTGCCGGCCGCGATCATCTCCTCGATCGGGCGGATACCGCAGATCGGCTCCTTTGAGAAGGCAAAACCCAAAGCCACCGCGCCGATCAGTTTCCCGTCGATGTATACCGGGCTGCCGCTCATCCCCTGAATCACGCCGGTTTCGGCCAGGGGTCCGCCCGAAAGCCGCGCGAGGATAATGGATTGGCCCGGCGAGGAATTTTCGATGACGCCAAGGATCTCCGCGTTGAAATTCTCGATCTTGTCGCCGGAAAAAACAGTTCGCCCCGTGCCTTTCATCACCGCCCGCACGTCCATTAAGGGGAGAATTTGTACCTGAGCGAGAAGAAAGGTACTAGTCACCGCCAAACTCGCCAGCAGCCGCAAAAGGGTCGTCACGTTGACTGATAGTTTATCCTGAAGTTACTGTTTAGGCATCGTGTGTAAATGCCAGCGGTTATATCCTGACGGTACAGGATTTTTTCCATAGAAACTGATGAGTTCTATTGGCCACACCACACCACGGGAAGCCCCCGCCCCCCCAGGCTCCACCTCCGCGGAATCCGCCTCATGGAATTGGGCCGCCATTGGCTGGTTCTCCGTCCTGCTTATCGTGGCCTATCTGCCGACGCTCGTCCGGCTGGTTGAGCAGTGGGATCAATCGGAGGAAATGAGCCACGGCTTCTTTGTTCCCCTCGTGGCGGGCTACATTGTGTGGCAGAAGCGGCGGGAAATCAACAGCCTCTCCCTCAAACCCAGTTGGGTCGGCCTCGTGCTTGTCATCCTGGCCGGGGTTCAGCTCATGGTGGCGACTCTCGGCGCGGAGTTGTTTCTGGCGCGGACCGCTTTTGTCTTCGCGGTGTGGGGAGCCGTCATCTACCTGGGCGGCTGGCCGCTGTTCAAGACGCTCCTCTTCCCCCTTTTCCTGCTGCTTCTGATGATTCCCATTCCGGAGATCATCTACAACCAGATCACGTTCCCCCTGCAATTGTTCGCGAGCCGCGTGGCGGAGTGGGCGCTGAACGCGATGGGCTACGCCGTGCTCCGGGAGGGTAACGTTCTCGAGTTGGCGAGCCAGAGGCTCCAGGTGGTGGAGGCTTGCAGCGGCATCCGCTCATTGCTCGCCCTCACGTTTCTCTCCCTGGTTTACGGCTTTCTTTTCACTAGGACGGTGTGGATTCGCGTTGTCCTGTTCCTCGCCACCATCCCGATCGCCATCGCCGTCAACGCCGGGCGCGTCACCTTTACCGGCGTGCTCAGCGAAATGAATCCCGAATACGCCACCGGCTTCTACCATTCGGCTTCCGGATGGGCGTTGTTCATGGTGGCCTTTGTGCTTCTGGCACTCGTGCATCAGGCCCTCGAATGGATTGGGAGGAGGCTCCATGGATCTCGGACGGCAACTGCTTAAGCTATTCACCGGCCGGCGCACCCTTGTGCTGACCGTGGTGCTCGTGGCGCAGATCGCCATCCTTTATGGCTATTCGCGCACGGAGGATGTGCCCACCGTTCCGGCGCTCAGCACCTTCCCGGTGCAGTTTCCCGGATGGACAATGACTCGGGAGAGCAAAGTGGAGGACGAGGTGCTGGCGGTGTTGCGCGCCGACGATACCCTCACGCGCTATTACTCGAACGGCGGTGAATTCGCCAGCCTGTTCATCGCCTACTTCAAAACCCAGCGTTACGGCCAGGCGCCGCACTCCCCAAAGCACTGCCTGCCGGGGGCTGGCTGGACGCCTTCCGAATCCGGCTTCCTCGATATCCCTATCCCCCAGGAGAACCGGACAATCACCGTGAACCGCTATATTGTGACGCGAGGCGATGATTCCAGCGTCGTGCTGTATTGGTACCAGTCGCTCGATCGCGTCGTCGCCAGCGAGTATATGGCGAAAATCTATCTTGTGACGGATTCCATCCGCTTCAACCGTACCGATACCGCACTCGTGCGCGTGGTGACACCCGTCCCGAAAATCGACGGAGGAACCGCGGAGGCGGAGAAGACAGCCGTTCAGTTTATACAAACGATGTTTCCGTCTGTAAGCGCATTCTTTCCGCCGGCGGCTTAGCGGCAAAATAACGCGGCGTCCCGATGGACCGCGGCGCCCTGGATGTCTGGTTTCACGATGCCGGCAACGCTTCCTCAACTCATCACAGATTTCCTCGCGGAACTCGAGCGGGAGAACGTCAGCCCCCAGACGTTGCGCGCCTATCGAGCCGACCTCCGGCAATTCGTGGATTATCTGACGCACTCCGGGCTCGAGTGCCCGCCCGTGCGTGAAATCGACTTGCTGCTGCTGCGCGAATGGCTGGCCGGTCTCTTCCATCAGGGGCTCAAAAACACCTCTCTCCGCAGGAAGATCGCCTCACTGCGGACGTTTTGGAAATATCTGACCCGGGAAGGCTTGGTGGAAACCGACGTGGCGCGGCTGCTCGTCATCCCCAAAGCGCCCAAAACACTCCCCAGGGTGCCTTCCGCCGAGGAAACGAATGCCCTGCTCGATGGAATCGCCGCGGGCAAAGTGGCGCAGCCGCTGCCGGAGCGCGATGTGGCGATTTTCGAATTGCTTTACGGGTGCGGAATTCGCGTGTCCGAGCTGGCCGGTCTCGATATCGACGACCTCGACCTCGCCGGCCGTGTCATGCGCGTGCGAGGCAAGGGCCGCAAGGAGCGTATGGCGCCGTTCACGAAGCGGGTTCGGAACGCACTCGAGCGATGGCTCGCGAAACGCCCGGCGGCGGCGGGAGAGCGGGCGCTCTTCCTCTCCATCCGCGGCGGGCGCATTTCGGACCGGGCGGTCCGGCGGCTGGTGAAGCTCTATGCCATCCAGCTCACCAGAGATCCATTCATCCATCCCCACACTTTCCGCCACGCCTTCGCCACGCACCTGCTTCGCGCCGGAGCGAATCTCCGGGAGATTCAGGAACTGCTCGGCCACGCACAGCTCTCGACGACGCAGAAGTACACGGAGATCAGTCTGGCGGATTTGATGGCGGTCTACGACAAAGCCCATCCCCGCGCTTAAGCCGCGCGGTTCCGCCGCGCATCAATTGTCGTCGCTCACCTTGAGCACCGCCAGGAAGGCTTCCTGCGGAATCTCCACGCTGCCCACCCGCTTCATGCGTTTCTTGCCTTCTTTTTGCTTCTCAAGGAGCTTCCGTTTTCGTGAGATGTCGCCGCCGTAGCACTTGGCGATCACGTTCTTCCGGATTGCCGGGATATTCTCCCGGGCCACGATCTTGCCGCCGATTGCCGCCTGGAGCGCCACCTCGAACATCTGCCGCGGAATCAGTTTCCGCAGGCGCTCAATCAGGGTCTTGCCCCGCTCATAGGCGAAATCCCGATGCACGATGATCGAGAGGGCGTCCACCGGCTCGCCCGCCACGAGGATATCCAGCTTCACCATCGGCGAGACGCGGTGTCCCGCGAAGTGATAATCGAGCGATGCGTAGCCGCGCGAACTCGATTTCAGACGGTCGTAGAAATCGAGCACCACTTCGTTCAGCGGCAGTTCGTAGACCAGCATCACCCGGCCTCCGCCCAGATAATCGAACTTCCGCTGGATGCCCCGTTTCTCCTGAAGCAGGTTCAGGATCTCCCCCACCGATTCCTCCCGCGTGATCACCGTCGCCTCGATCACCGGCTCCTCGATCGTCTCGATCGCCGACGGATTGGGAAACTTCGTCGGGTTGTCCACCCCGATCACTTCACCGGATTTCAGCGTCACCTGGTAACGCACGCCCGGCGCCGTCGTGATCAGGTCGATGTTGAATTCGCGCTCGAGCCGCTCCTGCACGATCTCCATGTGCAGCAGGCCCAGAAATCCGCAGCGGAACCCAAAACCGAGCGCCACCGAACTCTCCGGTTCGAAATTGAGCGAGCTATCGTTGAGCCGCAGTTTCTCGAGCGCCTCGCGCAGTTCACCATGCGCGTGGCTCTCCACCGGGTAAAGGCCCGCGAACACCATCGGTTTCGAGACCTGAAAGCCGGGCAAGGGCTCCGCGGCCCCGCCCGTCTCCGACGTGATGGTATCGCCGATCTGCGCGTCCGCCACGTTCTTGATATTGGCGAACAGAAACCCCACCTCGCCCGCCGACAATTCCTGGCAGGGGATGGGTTTCGGTGACTGGTAGCCGATGCCGTCCACCTCGAAAACCTTGCCATTCGACATCAGCCGGATCTTCTGTTTCAGCCGGATCCGGCCCTCCATCACACGGATCAGCACGATCACGCCCCGGTAGGAATCGAACCAGGAATCGAAGATCAGCGCCCGCGGCGGCTTCTCCGGGTCTCCCTCGGGAGGAGGAATGCGGTGGACAATCGCCTCGAGAATCTCATGAATGCCGATACCGCTCTTCGCGCTGGCGAGGATTGCTTCCTCCTTCGGCAGCCCGATCATTTGCTCGATCTGCTCCAGAATGCGCTCAGGCTCCGCGGCTGGGAGGTCGATCTTATTGAGAACCGGGATCAATTCCAGATTGTTCTCGATCGCGAGGTAGGTATTCGCGAGGGTCTGCGCCTCCACTCCCTGCGAGGCGTCCACCACCAGCAGCGCCCCCTCGCAAGCCTGCATGCTGCGCGAGACTTCATAGCTGAAATCCACGTGTCCGGGTGTGTCGATCAGGTTGAGCTGGTAGGTCTGGCCGTCCTCGGCCTTGTAGTTCAAACGGACGGCGTGCGCTTTGATGGTGATGCCGCGTTCCCGCTCCAGATCCATCGAATCGAGGACCTGCTCCATCATCTCGCGGTCCGAAAGCGCTCCAGTGGTCTCGAGAAGCCGGTCCGCCAGGGTGCTCTTTCCGTGATCGATGTGGGCGATGATTGAGAAGTTGCGAATGAAGGCTGGGTCCATGCGGTAAACTGACTACGGATAGATTTAGTATCCCATAGCAGCCCCGGGCAGCCTCGATGCGGGCCGTCTTCGAGTATTTGCTATTCGAACCGTGCCCTCGCCGCCGCCCGGCGGCCGTTCGGCTGGACGCGGGATTCCCGGACCTGAGAGTACGCTCATGGAGACGGCCGGATCGAACGCCCGGTCCCACGCATCATTGAGGAAGGGTAGACCCTCATGACACTTAGAACCATCGAAGGCAAGCTTTCCGCGGCGGGTTTCCGGTTTGCCATCGTGGCGAGCCGCTTCAACAGCCTGGTGACCGAACGCCTGATTGCGGGCGCGGTGGACGCCATTGTGCGCTCTGGCGGCTCCGCGGAATCGATTGATCTTGTGCGGGTGCCCGGCAGTTGGGAGCAGCCGCTCACGGTGAAAGTGCTGATCGAGCAGGCGCGCTACGACGCCATTATCTGCCTGGGCGCCGTGATCCGCGGCGACACCCCCCATTTCGACTACGTTGCGTCCGAAGCCGCCAAGGGTGTGGCGGCGGCGTCCCTCGCCGGCGGCGCGCCCGTCGCCTTCGGCATCCTGACCTGCGACACCCTGGAGCAGGCTCTGGACCGCGCCGGAGCCAAGAGCGGAAACAAGGGCTTCGACGCGGCGATGAGCGCCATCGAGATGGCCAGCCTCATGCGAACCCTCCGAGCGGACGCTTAGCCGATGCCGGCGCGATACAAATCGAGACAGCGAGCGCTGCAAGTGCTCTTCCAGTGCGATATCCGCGACTTCCCGGCGGCCGAGGGCATCCGCGCGTTCCATGCGTCCCTCGATCGCGGAGAGGATGACGAGGCGCCGGAGGAGGACCCCTTCATGGAACAGCTCGTCGGGGGCACGCGCGGCGGCCTCGCGTCTTTCGACGCGCTCATCGCCAGACACTCTACAAACTGGCGCCTGGACCGAATGCCTCTCGTGGACCGCAATATTCTCCGCATGGGAATTTACGAGATGCTCGATTTGGGCACGCCCGCGCCCATCGTGATCGACCAGGCGATCACTCTCGCCCGCCGTTTTTCGAGTGAAGAATCCGTGCCGTTCATCAACGGCATCCTCGATGCCGTGCTCCGCGCCCAAAATGCCGCGGCGTCGGAAACACCCGCCGAACCGGCCACTGGTGAGTAAATTCCCGTGCCGCCGCCTCCGGGTTCGCTTGTCATTTCGGCCCGCCAACGCTTCCGGAAAGCGCTCCAGCGGCACCGCCGCATGCACGCGTGGCGCGAG
>CAZXBZ010000082.1:0-11198 GCA_964639135.1 uncultured Solibacteraceae bacterium
GGCGAACTACGAGCCGAAGCCGCCCACCTCCGTGCCGAAGAGCAAGCCCGCCGTCAGGCCAAAGCCCACGCCCTCAAGCAGAAACTCGCCCTCGCCCACGAACCCCGCCAGCGCGAACTCCACGAACTCCGCCTAGAACAAGCACGCGAAAAACTCCGCCGCCAGCCACCCGCCCAACCCAGGTCCGCCCGTTCCGAGCCTTTTCGCTCCGAGTCCCCCGAGTCCGAATCCGCCGAAGACGCCGCCATCCGCACTCTCGAAGTCCTCCTCAACACCCCAACGTTCGCGCCCGAAGCAGACTTCCTCCGTCCCAAACTCTCCCAAGACCAAAATGGCTTCGTTTCGCAAAATGCCGGGCTGCCAGTAGACTAAGCGGCATTCGCAGCCCAAACCCGACTCTTCCGATTTCACACCGCACTACATCTTTCAGTTGCTTTGCGTAGATGCACTGCGGTAGCAACGAACACCACGGATTTCACCGACTGCCTAACGCCCTTGGGTGACACTCGTCTCCTGGCTGCGAGAGAATGAGATCCACTTAGAGCCATGCAAAGTCACAAACATTCAACCGGTATTCTCACGCTGCTTGGCCTCGTTATCGCCAGCGGCCTCGCACTGCTCGGCCAGACGGGCAACACAGCTTCGGAACTCGTCCGCGTCAAAGACGTGATGGTCCCCATGCGCGACGGAGTCTCCCTGGGCGGCGACCTCTATTTTCCGGCTCGCGGCGGCCTGATGATCCCCGGCAAGTACCCGGTGATTCTCGAACGTACACCCTACGGCACAAACCGGGGCGCGGAGTGGGCGGCCGAATATACGCGGTACGGCTATGTGGTGATGGTGCAGAACGTGCGTGGCCGTTTTTCGAGCGGCGGAACTTGGCACGGTTTTCTCGACGACCAGAACGACGGCTACGACACCGCCGCCTGGATCGCCGCGCAGCCCTGGTCGAACGGAAAGGTCGGCACGGTGGGCTTCTCTTACTCCGGAGGCACGCAGCACGCCCTCGCGCTCTCGAACGCCCCCACCCTCGCCGCGATGGTTCCAGTGGATTCCATGTCCACCTATGGCCGCTTCGGCGTCCGGCATCGGGGCGCGTTCGAAATGCGCTTCCTCAACTGGATTATGGCTTTCGGCAACAGCCCCAGCGGAGACAGTTCCCCGCTCTACCCGGATTACTTCCCCGGTAAGACGCCGGCCATTCGCGAGGAACTCTCACGTTTGCGCAAGCATATTCCCGAGTACGCGCGCTCGCTCCCCATCCGCAAAGGCACCACGGCCCTGCGGCTCGCGCCCGAATACGAAGACTGGCTGCTTCAGGCCATGGGCCACGGGGATTACGACGACTATTGGCGCAACACCGGCGTCAGCGTACTCGATCATATCGACCAGCACAAGGATGTCCCCGCCTATCACGTCACCGGCTGGTACGATTCGTGGAATCTCATCGTCACCCTCAACTATCAGGCGCTCAAAAAAGCCAAGAAAAGCTCGCAAAAGCTGACCATCGGCCCCTGGACCCACGGCGGGCAGCGCGCCTCGAACGCTGGTGACGCGGAGTTCGGTCCGGAAGCCGCGCTCGATTTTGACGCGTTCCGCCGCCGCTGGTTCGATCGCTGGCTGAAGGGCGAAGAGAACGGCGCGGAGGACGGTCCGCCCGTGCGCATCTTCGTCATGGGCGCCACCGCCGAGGCTCCATATAAAACTCCGGAAGGGCGGCTTTTTGTTGGGGGTCACTGGCGCGACGAACAGGAATGGCCTCTCACCCGCACCGTCCCCACGAATTACTACCTGCACGCGAACGGCACGCTTTCCACCGCGCTTCCGCGGATATCCGCTGAACCCACGCGCTATCTCTTCGATCCCAAAGATCCGGTGCCCACCATCGGTGGCAATGTCTCCTCGGAAGGCATCCTCATGCTGCGGGGAGCAATGGATCAGAAGTGTGAGGAACGCCACTGGGCCTGCAAGGACAATCTCCGGCTGAGCGCCCGCAAGGATGTGCTGACATTTCAATCCGCGCCGCTCACCGAGGACACCGAGGTGACGGGCCGGCTCATCGTCACGCTTTATGCCTCGTCCGACGCCCTCGATACCGACTTCACCGCCAAGCTCATCGACGTTTATCCCTCGAGCGACGACTATCCCGATGGCGTCGAACTCAATATCGGCGACAGCATCGTCCGCGCGCGCTATCGTGATTCGATCGAGCACGCCACACTGCTTGAACCTGGCGAACCCTATAAATTCACCATCGAGATGTACCCCACCTCCCTCGTCTTCCGGAAAGGCCACCGCATCCGCGTGGATATTTCCAGCAGCAATTTCCCGCGCTTCGACGTAAACCCCAACACTGGCGAACCCCTCAATGCCAACCGCCGCTGGAAGATCGCCGAAAACGCCATTTACCATGACCCCGAGCACCCTTCCCACATCACCCTGCCAATCATCCCTGGAGGCGGCAAGTGACCCTGGGAAGCGGGAAGGCGCGATTCCCAACGAATTTCACGCGCCTGGCATCGGAGCGCTAACAGGATCTTTCACGGGTGGCCGCATGAGGAGGCCGCCGCGTACTCAGCCGAGATAGTCGAACAGGCTTCGCTTCGTGTTCGCGGAGCGGGCCTTGAAGGCGGCATCGATGTGGATTTGGCCCTGCTGCAATTCCGTGATCGCTTCCACCATATCCGCGTCACGTATCTCCTTCAGTTCGGCGCGCAGCTGCAATTCGAGTTTGTTCGCGTAATCCACGCCATCGAGCACACGGTTCATGGCCCCGCCGTAGAAGGCCGATTTCCGGCTCAGGTAGTCGGCGGCCTGCTTTACGAGCGAGAGCGATTCTCGAAGATATTGCTGGTAATCTTCTCTTGTGGCAAAATTTTCGGACGGGACGCCGAGCGCGAAGCGCAGACGGTTCAACGCATAAAACACGTTGTTATCGGAAGGCTGGGAAGGGTCCGACTCGCTCCGTTCGTCGAAGATCTCCACCCCGGACATCGCCACCCGGAACGTATATCCGGCGGGATGCATCATCTCCCGGTTCGCGTTCACCGCACCGATGTTCGCCACTTCCTCCGCGCCCGTATAGCCGTTCACCGCACCAGCGCTAATGAACTCCGGCAGGTGATTCGATGCATAACTCCACGGTGCCGACGGGGAGGGCAGAGGGTTGCCGCCGGCATCGGTTACAGGCAGCGCGGGGTCGCCGGCCCGGCTGATTTCCGGATAGAGGGGCACGTTCTCCCGGTCGCCGCTGTAAATGAAGCGGTTACTCACCACCGTCCGGCTCAACGCGACCATTTGCTCGTGGAGGTTCGACGCCTGGTCAGAGAGAGTCATCCGCACATCGGCCGAAGTGGTTCCCGTGGCACCCTGCGTTGCAAGCGTGACGGCTTTATCCATCAACTTCACGGCCTGCTGCATCACGTCCTCGGCGGTTTCAAGCTCCGCGCGCTGCTCGGCGAGCAGCCGCAGGGATTGGTCAATCTGCTGCAACCCGGTCTGCACGCGGAAAAGGCTGCTCATTTTATCGGGAGCGTCCGAAGGCCGGGCAAGCTTCAGACCGGAATTGATCTGATCGTTCGCGACCGCGACTTTCCGCTGAGTTCTGCCTACATCGATCAAAAAGCGCTGCGTTTGCGCATCCAGTCCGCTGATCATGCTATTCCGCCTTTCTTTCCATCCGGAGGTATGCCGCCGGGCTTCGCGCCGGACGCCGCTTATCCTTATCGGACCATTTGCAGCGTAACCTCGGTTAATTCGCTGATTACCCGCATCAATTGCGCGTTGGCCTCAAACGCCCGCTGGTAGCCGATCAGGAACGCAGCTTCCTCATCCAGATTCACCTTGCTTAATTCATCCCGGAAAAGACGCGCCTGTACGCTGATCTGCCGCTGCACATCGAGAATGATGCTGGAATCGGCGCTGTCGCGGCCCACTTTACCCACCAATTGCGCCAGTTCCTCGATAAAGGTCAAGTCATTCGGGTTCCTTGGATCCCGCGCCGTACCGAGCGCCGCGAGATCAAGCGCAACGCCGTTCGAGGAGGTGACCGTGACCGGCGTTACGGAGGGGTCCGCGCCCGGGGGGTCGCCCCGCAGGGCCGCCAGCATCTCGGGCCTCAGATCCGGGTTCAGCTTCATGCCGCCCGCCGTGCCTTCCAAACCAGCCTCGAAAATAAACAGCGGCACACCCTGCTTCAGTTCCGGCGGATCAACCGAGTAATCGTAATAGTAGCCGCCCGTCAGAATCGTATTCGCGCCGTCTCCGGTAGCCGCGGGATCCGCGGACGTATCGCCGCCGGCGAAGTTCTTCGCGAGCAAATCGAGCTGCCGGATGTACTGGGGAAGGTCGTCATTGCGCACCTTCAGGAGCGCCCCGAGGCGGCCGCCACCCAGCAAGCCGGTGATGTCGCGCCCGTCGCCGCCGAGAAACTCGACGCGCTCCGGGTCGCTCGATTGCGCGTTCGGCAGAGTAAACCGCTGATCTCCGAGCACCAGGGGAACCTGACCACCGAGCAGAATCGTGAAGCTTCCGTCGCGCTCCTGGATGGCCTGGAAGTTCACGATATCGGACAATTCCTCCAGCGCCCCCATCAACTGCGCCTCCACACCGGCATCGTTGTTCGGGGAATTGTCGCCGCGAATCACCGCGTTCAGATTCCGGATCCTCTCGGCCAGCGCGTTGACCTCGGAAACCGCCTTGTCGATCTGATCATTCAGCACGGATCTGCGGATGGTCAGCCGCGCCGAGAGATCGTTGAACGCCTCGGCCACGCCGCGCGCCCGTTCCATCACGTCGCTTCGCAGACCGAGGTTGTTCACGTTGATGCTCCAGGCGGCCGCCGCCGAAAAGAGTCGGTTCATCGCGCCCTGGATGCCCTCGCTCGCATCCAGGCCGAAGCTGGCTTCGATTTCCTTCAACTGCCGCGCGCGCTCCTCGTAATAACCAAGCCGGTTCTGCTGCGCTTGCACTTCGCGCTCCGCCAATTGGTCTCGATAATTCACGATGGAACCAGCCCGCACGCCGCCAGCGAAGCCTTGATCCGGAAGGAACATCCGCGCATCGAGCAGTTGGCGCTGCTTGGCGTAGCCGGTTGTCGAGACGTTGTTCACGTTATTCTGCACGGTGGAGATCGCGCGCTCAAACGCCCTCATGCTGTCCGCCGTCGTCATCAGCGACGTCAATAAATTCGACATTCCTTCGTCCTCCCGCGCCGCTTCATCCGGGCCCCCCGCGGGGCTCCGCCGAAGCGTTCAGCCTTCCCACGCGGCCGTCACGCCGCCGCCCCCAACCGGCATTCGGGCGCAACGCATCTCCGCCGCGTAGACACCCCCCGCCGACCGGCTCGCGCGCTCTTCGACCACGCCACGCAGGAACTCGGCCACCAATCGTGCCTGATCGAGCGTCCGCCGGCAATTTTCAACGGCCAAAACAGCGCCGTCATGACCGCGCTCACCCGCCGCGGCTCGCTTCCCAAGCGCTTCGAGCGCCTCCCGCATATCCTCAAGCCGCGCGAAGAGCGCCGCCTGGCCCTCCATCCCCGGCAGCGCGAGCGCTTCCGCCAGATGGAGCCGCGCAGACTCGAGACGTTCAACCAGGGCATCCTCGCCAGAGACGCCAGACGCCCGAACACCGTTCGAGATTCCGATTCGCAAGACTTGCCGGCTCCTTCCAAACGCTATTTCACCCGGCTCACCACACCCAGACCGCATCGTGCTGGATCTCACCGTGCTGGGTCTCACATCACTGAGCTTCCGCGCGCTGGGCCTCCGCGCACTGGGCTTCCCTCCGCCTGGGTGGCCTCTCACCTTGGCCAGCCGTCATAAGCATCCATCGTCATGAGCGCTAATCATCACGGATGCCAATCGTCAGGAACGCCATTCCCCGCGGCTTCGCCATCGTCACGCCCGAGGGCTTCGTTATCCGTCACGTCCGTGGCTTCGTCCGGCGACCGGCGGCGCTGATTCGCTTATCGGCCGCCGCGGCCTATCCTTGAATTCCCTTCTCCGGCTTCCGGCGCCGCCATCGATTCGGCCAGCCGCGACGCCAGCCGTTCCGGATCCGGCTCCCAGTGGCCCTTCAGATATTCGGCGCGCAGCCGCTCCAGCCGGCTATCCTCCGCGCTCGCCAGCCATTCGCTCGCTTGCAACAGCATGTGGGCCATTGCGGAAATCTCCACCTTATCCTTCGCTCCTGGAGGTCCGATTCTGATGCTTTCGGACGGGAGCAGTTCCCGCACGCGCAGAGGCGAAGGCGCGGTCTCCTGGGGCGTCGAATCCGGCCGAATCAACCAATCATGAATTCGCATGCCATCGCGGCTTGCCGTGCAATAACCCGGCAAGCTTCCCTTGGTATCCATCGGATGCACACACGGGGAGCTTTATAGGCATGGGCGGGAGAAGATGGCACAAAAGCGGCGGGAGGGGGGGCGTCCCGATTCACACTAAGAGGGTAGCGGCATCCCTGGCAAGGATGCGCGAGAGGTTCACGCGTGCCTGGCGCCGTCAGGCTTCGGCCTGGGTATAGCGCCGGTAACTTTGCAACAGCACCGTTTCGTCCACACCGGCCGCCTGAGCGTATTGCCGGATGTAGCTTGTGTCGTAGATGCCGCCGGGCAGCTTATGATACGCGCCTTCTTCAATGGCGCGCAGAAAGTTCATTCCAATTTTCGTGCTGTCCCGGATCTCCTCCAGGGTAACTCCCCGGCTGCTCCGCAGATCCGCAAGTTGTAGTACGTCTTGGCGGTGGCTCATTCCATGTCTCTCGGATGATTTCAAGGCCGTTCCGCAGGCTTGACCTTCCCCGTACTATAGTCGATTCCTACTGAGAATCCAAGCAGTTCCGGCTCATTTCTCCATTTGTTCGTATTGCATTTTTGTCACGCAACCAGCCGATAAACCAGTTCCGTAAACAAATCTAATTGCGAATGTTTCATTAATAACGATCCGCCAAGGATGCTAAGGGCGCACTGGAACTTGCACCACCGGCAGTTCTCCCGAACTTTGCCCGCTATGATAGCCGTCGTAAATCCTGCCGTCCCGCATGGTTACCGTGCGGTGCCCGAACGCCGCCGCTTCCGGGTTGTGCGTGATCATGAGAACGGTCTGGCGGAACTCCTCATTGAGCTGCTTCAAGAGCCTCAGAACGGTCAGCGAGTTCTCGGTATCCAGGTTTCCCGTGGGCTCATCCGCCAGCAGGAGCGCCGGTTCGTTCACCAGAGCCCGCGCAATCGCCACTCTCTGCTGCTCGCCGCCCGAAAGCGCTCTCGGCTTATGGTTCAGCCGGTGGCCGATACCCAGCACTTCGAGGACGCGATCGAAGCCCTTCGGAAATTCGGCGGACTTGCCGGCGATGGTTCGGGCGATGCTGATGTTCTCCCTGGCGGAGAGAATCGGAAGCAGATTATATTTCTGGAACACGAAACCGACGGTGGTCTTGCGCAGTTCCGTGCGGCCGTGGTCCGACATCGCCATCAGATCCTCGCCGGCGATTCTCACCACTCCCGCGGTGGGTTTCATCAGACCCCCGAGGATATGAAACAGCGTCGATTTACCGGACCCCGAGGGACCCACCACGGAGAGGAACTCCCCGCGCTCCACCGTGAGATCCACGCCGCGCAGCGCGTAGACATCCACTTCGCCGGCACGATAAATCTTCCGGAGATCCCGGACCTCGATCATCGGCGCGCCGATCATATCCACTGAGCTACTCATACGATAATGCCTCGATCGGATCCTGGCTGGCCGCGCGAAACGCTGGATACAGGGTTCCGAGCAGCGCCCCCCCCATGGCCACGACGGCGGCGATGGGCCACCATGCCGGCACCAGTTCCTGCGCGAGCGACGACGGCACGAAGCTCTCGATCACCCACTGGCTTACAAAACTGAGGAGGATGCCGGCGATAGCGCCGCATAGAGAGAGAAATACCGCTTCGCGCAGAATGATCTGCAGAATCAGTGCGGGCGACGCCCCAAGCGATTTCAGGATACCGATTTCCCGCGTCCTTTCGAGAACGGCCGTATACATCGAGAGAAACACCACCAGGAAGCCCACCAGCACGGAGATGCCAATCACCACGTTGATGAACGCCTGCAAGCCCGGAATGTTTTCGACGGCGAAAAAGGAAACCACTTCCTCCATGGCGTAAATGGGGTAGCCGGGCAGCTTCTCCTTGAGCGCCGCGATCACCTTCGAGATATTGTCCTTCGCGTTTACCTTGAGGAATACCTGGCTGATTTTTCCTTCGTTTCCCGTCAGATCCTGTAACTGTTTCTCATCCACCACGAGCCGCGCCAGTTTGCCCGACGCGATAATGCCGGAGATTTTCCATTGATGGTTCGCCACCGTCAGCGGCATGCCCACCTTCAGTTTGTTCTGGCGTGCATAATACTCGTCCACCAGGATGTCGTCGGGATGCTCCAGTGGCCCTCCGGAGCGGTACGTGAAACCGCCATTGAGCTTCCTGAACTCGGCCAGATCGATGCCGGTGATGGTATCGATGCCGCCGATGGGGAACACGATCTGGCCCACCGCGAGCGCGATATTCGGCTGTTCCGCCAGCACGCTTACGAGCTTCTGGTTGAGCGGCGCGGAACTCAGCCCCAGCAGCGAAGTGCCGGGCGGCCGCACCACGATATCGGCGCCAATGCTGTTTTGCCGTTCGGCCGCGGCCTCCAGCATTCCTCTGCTCAACCCCACCAGGGTCAGCATCATCGTCACAACAACACCGATAGCCACCACGCCCAGCAGGCTGCGGATCGGCCGGTGCATCAAATTCGCGAGAACCAGCTTGGTAATCAACGGGAGCTCCTCATCGCGGGCGGGTCCGCAAACCGGACGCATCGCGCGCGGTTTCGGCTCCCGGAAGCGACGCCCATCGGCGGGAGCGCTTCCGGAAACGGATCGAAGGGATCCTCGGCGGAGACAAATTGCGAGGGCATAAAAGACATGTAGGGGAACAAGTCCGAAGACCCGGATTCGTCCGCGTACTCCGGAAATGGCTTCGTTTTTCATTGTAACCGCTTATTTCCCGGATTCCGCCGGCCGCACCCGGTTCCCGCGGCCTCATCGAGGCCATCGCGGGCCATCCCGTAAATTTTTCCGCCAGCAATAAATCTTTCAGATGTTCAGCTCTGAATCTGGTAGCATCTGGATATCGTTTCGCGAACTCGTGGAGTAACAGGTCCATGATCCATCGATTGCCGGCTCTTTCCGCTCTGGCCACTCTTCTGTTTTGGCTGAATCCTCTTGGGCTTCCGCAACCTTCGGGAGGCGCGGCCGGGGGCCAACTCGTGGGGACCGTTGTGGGCACGCCCGATACCGGCCCGCTCGGCGGATTCCGCACTGACGCGAGCTTCATGACCATCGCCGACTTTGGATTTCTACCCAACGGCGACATGATCATCGCCGACAGAGAACAGGACCGCATATTTCGTATCGGGCCGGACGGCATCGTCAGGCTTTTCGCGGGGAACGGACTGCGCGCGCACTTTGACGAGAATGTTCCCGCGGTGGATACGCCGTTCCCTTTTCCAGCGAAGCTTGCGATCAACGGCGCGGGCAACACCTTCGTGGCCGTCGCGGGACTTTCGACCTGGAGGCGGGCCGCCCATATTCGACGTATTACACCGGATGGCACGGTTGCCACGGTTGCCGGGAACGGTGAGAATGGATGCCCGCAAGAAGGCGATACCGCCACGCATTCCCCGCTCGGAGTGATCACGGCCATGGCCGCCTCCACGGATGGCGCACTCTACTTCACAAGTTTCGAATGCGCATACCTTTATCGTCTCGATCCCAACGGTTTGATCCACGTGGCGGCGGGCTCCCCGGAGGGTTACCTGTATGGATGGCCAGCACCAAAGGCCGCCGCGCCGGCTAATGAAGTTCAGATGGTGAACGCGCGCGCTCTTACCGTCGACGGCGCAAACCAGCCCATCGTGGGTATTACGGCTCTGCTCGTGAGAATCAATCACGAAGGGGTGGCGATGCGAATCGCGGGATCGAACGAGGCCGGGAGCAGCATCCGGCAGGGCGACGCGGATAAAGTCTGGATTTGGAACTTGAATTCCGCGGCCTCAATCTCCGACGGGAGTATCGCCATCGCGTTCAGCAGCACGGGCGCGGTGAATCAGCCGGGCGCTGAAATTGGAATTATCGACCCGGACGGCATATACCGAATTCTCGCTTCGCGGGACGGTTTCGCGGGAACGACCAGCCTCTTCTTCAACGGCACGCCTCAGACCCCAACCGTTGTTCGCGCGGATCCGCAAGGCAACCTGTACTTTCTGGGCACGCCTTCGGGGTTGATTTTCCGCCTGCCCGCGACAGGCGCACTGGAGGTTTACGCCGGGCCGGCCGCGCGTCCTCCAGTCGAATACTCCCTTACGGCCACTCCTCCGGTATTCCGGGGAATCTTCCAGACAGATCCCGCCGCCGACGCACAGGGAAATCTTTACTTCGCCGCGGCAAACAAGCTGTTTCGCATGGCCCCCGGCGGGGCGATCACCCACATTGCGGGAAGCGGCGCGTCCAATGGCTCGCAGGACGGCACGCCGCCGCTCGAAGCAAATCTTGCTTTTATCGGCCATTTGGGAATTGACGAGCAAGCGAATCTCTATTGGCGGGACGCCAACCGGGTTTTTCGCCGTTTGAGCCCGCAAGGCGCTCTGACAACCATTCTGGGCGGCGGACCGGGCTTCGGATTCGTGGAGGGTCAGCGCGGAACCGACCTCGGATTCGATTTCAACCAGCCCACCCTGATCGGCGTTTCCGCCACGGGTGAAACCTTCTACTGGTGGCCGAAAAATTCCCAGAACACCATCCCATCCATTTGGAAGGTGGGCACGGACGGCATCGCAACCCGAATCGCCGGCGCCAGTTCCATGGCCAGCTCGCCCGCGGACGGCGTGCCAGCCAGAAATGTTTACCTGGCCGACGCCAGCTATTTCAGCGTGTCCCCTGGCGGTTCGGTATATTTCGCTCCGCCGCATGGCCCCCTGATGGCGACATACCGCATCGACCCGCAAGGGATTCTCCACGTTGTGACCAGCGGCAACAATCACGCGACCGTAACCAATGGAGAACCCACGGTCTCCGCCTCCAACTGGGTAGCCAGTACGTTTCATTCTGAAAGCGACAGCCAACTGCTGCTGAGCGCGAGCATTCTCGGACACCTGGCGCGGTACAACGCGGGGGCG
>CAZXBZ010000083.1:0-11153 GCA_964639135.1 uncultured Solibacteraceae bacterium
ACCGCGCTGAATGAGCTTACCGTCAATCCCCAGGGTTTGCCTTCGTCATCGGTGGCGGTGACAATGGTCACCCCCGAGGCGAACTGGGCGCAAACGTCTCGAAAACTTGTAATGTCAATGCCAGCGGTGGCCATAAGCGAGAAGCTTGACAATGAGCTAAATTCAATCCTATCATGACGTTTGCGCCCATCGTCGGCTTTGTGCCGGGGTGATTCGGCTTCTTCGGGGCGCGAGGTTCGCCTCCCGGAAACCCGCCCAAGCCACGTAGAATGTCTTCGCCGTGATCGAGAATCGGCGATCTTCGTGGGTAACCTTTGCGAGGAGAGACGTCTTGATTAAGCTAGACATCGTGAACGAAGTCGTGAACCGGACGGGTATCACGAAAACGAAGGCGGAGATGGCCGTGGAGACCGTTTTTGAAAGCATGAAACGCGCGCTCAGCCAGGGCGAGCGAATCGAGCTGCGAGGGTTCGGCATCTTCAATGTCCGCCCGAGAAAGACCGGGATCGGGCGCAATCCGCGCACGGGCGATGAAGTGGAGATCCCGCCCGGAAAAGCGGTTCGCTTCAAACCGGGCAAGGAACTCCAGAGCCTGCCCTAACCGCTTGCCGGAGAGGCACCCTAATTCACAGTGGATTCGGCCCCCGTATATCCCGGCGATTTCCGGCCGCGCGGCTTTTCATCGGGCGGCGCTCACCAATCGAGCGGCTGGGGCGAAACCAACGGCGCGGGTCACCAGTGGAGCGAGGGGGCGTACCCGCCGGGTCCGCCAAGCCGAGCGCATTTTGGAGGGCTGAAATCACGGCTCCCGCGATTTCGCATTCCCCGCCTCCGCGGCCCGTGGCTGACCGGCCTGCACATTCTGTTATTTCTGCTTACCGTCTTGAGCGCAAGCCTTATCGGCGCCGGTTTTCAGGCGAGCTTTGACGCGAATCAACCGGGGATTCTCCTCGACCGCGACATCGCGTACTACGAGCGAGTATGGGAGAACCCTGTTCTGCTCGTGAACGGTATCGCCTACTCGTTCACTCTGCTCACCATCCTCGTGGCCCACGAATTCGGACACTATTTCGCGTGCGTGTATTACCGCATCGATGCCTCGCTGCCCTATTTCCTGCCCGCTCCCACTCTGATCGGCACCCTGGGAGCCTTTATCCGTATTCGCCAGCGGATCGCCACGTCGCGAGAGCTTTTCGACATCGGCGTCGCGGGGCCGATCGCCGGCTTCATTTTTGTAGTCCCCGCCTTGCTCATCGGAGTATCGCTCTCGAAAGTGATTCCGGGGATAGGGTACGAAGGCGATCTGGTTTTCGGTACGCCGCCCTTGCTGCGTTTCGTGGAATTCCTGCTTTTCCCCGGCGTGCCCGAGTACGATATCCTCCTGCACCCGGTGGCGCGCGCCGGGCTGATCGGCCTGCTGGCGACGGCTCTCAATCTGCTTCCGGTGGGGCAATTGGATGGCGGACATATTGTCTATGCGTTCCTGCCGCGCGCCCACCGCTGGATCTCGCGCGGCTTTGTCCTGTTGCTGATTCCGCTTGGTTTGCTCTGGGAAGGCTGGTTCTTCTGGGCCGCGCTTCTGTTTATTTTCGGCCTCAGGCACCCCCCGGTTTATGACGATCACCACCCAGGGACGGCGCGGCGCCGTATCGCCTTTCTGGCGCTAGTTATTTTTCTTGCGTGTTTCACGCCCACGCCGGTGCTGCCGCGGTAGCGCTACCGCCGGGTGCTCCCACGGAAGATCGCCGTTCCAGCGGGCCATCCACTGTTCCGCCGCTTCGTTCGTGCTCCTGTTGAGCGGAGAGCGGCTCACGCACGGATTCTCCCGTTCGAAAAAGCGAAGCGGCCAATCCGCGCAAGCCTTCACACCGACGCGAGGAGATACCCCCACTTCCGCCTGAATCCCTCCGAGCGGCCGGCGCACTTCCACCGCGCCTTGTTCCAGCGGCGAGCCGTTGTATTCCGGCCCAATACCCATTGCGAGCGTCAGCTTGCCGGGTCCGGATGCCAGATCTTCCCAGCGCTTCGCTTTCGGACGCCGCTTCCGCATTTGATCGATGCCGGAAAGCGGCTCCAGCGCTCTCAGCAGCACTGCTTCCGCCACGCCGTCCTTCCCGGTCACCAGGTTCATGCAGTGGTACATCCCATAGATGAAGTACACGTAGATAAACGCTGGCGGGCCGAACATCACCGCCGTGCGAGGCGTCAGGCCGCGGTAGGCATGCGAGGCTCCATCCCGCTCGCCGAGGTAGGCCTCCGTCTCGACGATTCTTCCGGCGCAGCCGTCCTTCACCAGCACGCACCCAATCAACTCCCTGGCCACCAGGGGCGAGGTTCGTCCGAAGAATTCGGGGCCGAGCGGCTCGGTATCGCGGATGAGGTTGGAGAAGGGAATGGAAGCACGCAAGATCATGATGAATACGGCCCACGCGGGCACTCTCCATTATCGGCCGCTTGCCGGATACTCGCCGTCATTCCGAGGGCGCGCGGTGCGGCATGACTTCCACTTTCATGCCGCGCACCCAGGCGGATGTGGTTATAAAACTCAGCGAATGCCGTGCAAAAAATCGAGGCGGGTACTCCGAAGAGCCCGCCTCGAAAGGTTTGCGATCCGTTGAACCCCGGTTAGGGTTAAACGATGATTACCAGCTCAATCTCAGAGAGAATTGAATGGTTCGCGGACCGTTGCTCTGCACGCTCAGATCTTGCAGACCTGTCGTTGCGTCGGGAGCCGCGTCGTTGGGGTGGTTCAAGGCGTTAAAGAAATCCGCCGTGAACCGGAGCGCCATCTGTTCGGTGAGAGAGAAGCTCTTGAACAACGAGACGTCCGCATTCCAGGATCCCGGTCCCTTGTAGAACGCGCGGGAGTTCCAGTTTACCGTGTCGGTAATACTGGTGTTGCGCACCGTGCCGTTCGCCAAAACTTGCGGAATCTGATTGCTGAAGTTTACGCCCACGGGCCGCAGAACCCGCTGGCTCCGGTCAAGCGGCACCAGCGCCTGCAACGCTTGCTGGTCGACATTCGTTGCGAGGGTCGGGTCGAAATCCCCCTTGAACCAAAGCTTGCGTTTACGGCCGGCATAAGTCAGCACCAGCCGCTGATCGTCGCTGACGGTAGGATCGCCGAAAAGGTAGCGCGCCGAACTGACACTGCTCCACATTCCGCCGTTCCAGTAAGCATTGCCGGCGACCTGCCAGCCCCCGATCACGGCATCGACCGCCCGGTTTACGCTGCCTCCGAACGTCTTGCCTTTCCCAAATGGCAGCTCGTAGAGCCAGTTATAGCGGACCGTGTGCGCCGGGATATTCACCGAATTTTGATAACCGAGCCGGAGCAGGTCATCATCGCTCATATTCGCACCGCCGCCGAGAATCTGGTTCGCTTGCGGAACGGTGTAGAGACCGTTGGTGGCGTTGATCGTGCCATTTCCGGAAGTGAATCCGCCGCTATCCGTTGTGGTCAGTGAGCGTGAGAATACGTAGAACGCCTGGAACGACAGGCCGTTTGTGAAGCGGCGTTCCAGCTCAGCCTGAAAGCTGTGCGTGTTGGAATAGCCAGTGTGGTTCGTCGCGTTCGGGTTCCAGTTCTTGTTTATCCGAAGCTCATCGCGGTTCGAGGGCGGCGCCATGCCGGTGCGAGCTACGTAATTGAACTCGGATTCGCGCTGATTGAGCGCATATTTCTGTTCGAGATCGCGCCCCTGGGTGCCAATGTAGCTGAATCGCATCGCGGTATTGCGCATGATCTCGTGTTCAACCGTGAAGTGGAAGGAGCGTGACTTGCCGTCTTTCCAATTGAAAGGTTCCATTGAGGACATCGCACGAGCCGACGAGCTAATGGGCACGATGCCATTCGTATCGACTGTAACCTGGCCGACAAAAAACTCAGGGCGCGGGAGAGTGCGAATTCCGTACGAATCCGTGCCATCGAAAGTGTCGACGTCAGTCTGGAAATGCAGCGCCAACGGAGGGTTAGTCCGGGCGGATTGCAAGATTTGAGAGAGTGGCATGGTCCAGTAAAACTCGCCGTAGCCGCCGCGAATTACGGTCTTATCGGTGAGTTTGTACGCGAAGCCAAGACGCGGGCCAAAGTTGTTGTTGTCGGCCGAAACCAAGTTATGCGGCAAACCGGCTTCGTCCGCGGTTACCCAGGTGAGGCCGCGGGCAGCCCAGGAACCGATTACGCCGGTTGGCACATCCCGCATATCTTCAAGTCTGACGTTGCCGGGCGTAACAACCTGGAACGCGGTAGCGAGCGAACGCGGATCGAGATTCACGAGCCTGTTATTCTTCTCGCGGTATGCGGTCCACTTGTCCCAGCGGAGACCGAGTTCGAGTGTGAGTTTAGATGTGGCTTTCCAGGTATCGTTGACGTAGAGGCCGATCTCTTTCTGGCGGAAATCAAAGAAGCCGCGATTGAATTGGGCACCGACCCACCCAGGCAGCCCGAGGGCTAGATCCGCGAAACCATCACCTGTAAAGGCGATGGCGCCGTCTCGTGCCGGATCATATTGTGAAGTCCACTTGCCGTAAAATTCCGCGTCTCCCATCGTTTGGGCCAGTTCCTGCACACTGTTGAATTCGGGGCGGTAACGGCCGCCGAACTTCAATGTGTGGTTGGAATGAATCCAGGTGAGATTCTCGTCTATAACAACCGCCGTGAGAATTTCATCCTTGCGGTTATCCGCGTCCCATCCGAAGTCGCCAGCATACAGGCTGGGCCAGCCTTTAGCCTGGAATGGATTGGGGAAGCCAAGCTGGGATTGCCAATCGGTGGAATCCGCCAGCGTTCCGGAGCTCTTGGGCGAGTGATGTGTCGCCACCATCAACTCGCTGAGGAAAGTCGGGGTGATCGTGCTAGTCCAGCGGGCGGTGCCGTTGTGAATGTAGTAGTCTCCCCGGCTGGTGCCGAAGCCATTGGTCATATCCGGCCTTGGGGTTCCGAAGACACCGCCGGTGACGGCCGAGGCGCGCATCGAGCGCGTGTAGCGGAACGAGAGCGAATTCCGGTCGTTGATTACCTGGTCCGCTTTCAGGGTGAGGTTGTCCGTATCGTTGCGATTTGAATAGATCTCATCCATGTTGCCGCCGATATACGGATTCACGTTGTTCGTGGGCATGTGCGTGATGGAACGCATCACGCCGAAAACCTGATTCTGACGATTCTTGGGGATGATGTTGCCAAGAAACGGGGTCCTTCTGCCGTCGATCCCGGTAGTCATCGGGTCGTACAGGACGGAAAGGTTGCCGTTATTGTCGACGGCCCCACTAAAATCGCCATCCCACATGGCGACCGTGGGCACACGGTTTCCATTCGAGACACTCTTTTCGCGCGTCCTCAAGCCCTCGTAGGCGGCAAACCAGAATGTGCGGTTGCGGCCGTCATAGAATTTCGGAATAAACACAGGGCCACCGGCCGAAGCGCCGAACTCATTTCGAACCAAAAACGGCGCCTCGTTGGTCGGGCTTTGCCTCTGGCGGGCGCGCAGCCCGGCGCCATTGTTGCGAAATGTTTCAAAGACGGAGCCGTGGAGCTGGTTGGTGCCGCTTTTGGTTACGAGCGTTACGGTTGCCGGGCGCGAGAATTGCGCACTTGATCCGACGGTCTCGATACGGAATTCCTCAACCGTATCGAGCCCTGGCTGTACGCGCGCCATGCCCCCGCCGAAACGATCCACCATGGAAACGCCATCCAGCATGATTTCCATTGAGCCCACTTTGAGCCCGTTGACTCTTGCGTTTCCGCCGCCTTGCACGCCGGGTGTCAAGTCAAAAAGAGTTGTGACCGAACGTCCGTTTAGTGGCAGTTGCTGAATGCGCAATGCGTCCTTTACGTCCGCGATCTCGGCACTTTCGGTGGCTATTACCGGCGCCGCGCCGCTGACTTCGACAACGACATCCACGCTGCCTACCTCCAATACGGGATCGATGACGGTGATATCACCAGCACGCAGTGTAAAATCCGTGACCCATTTCTTAAACCCCGAAAGTTCGGATGACAGTTGGTACTCTCCGGGTGGAAGCCCGGAAAAAAGAAAAAACCCAACCGCGGAACTGGTCGTGCGCTGGGTTGCGTTTGTAGACTTGCTCGTTACAGTGAGTGTGGCGCTGGGCACGGCCGCGCGCGCGGCGTCGTATACGGTGCCACGGATAGTCGCTGTCCCGGTTTGAGAAAGCGACGGAATCGTGGCGATGAGGATCAACGTCACGAGAAGTGAAAAGCGCTCGAAGTGTTTGAGCATTGTTTCTAACCCCCAAAAGCTTGTTTCCCTGAGTCTGAGTGAAGTGGTGGCTGGCTGCCGCGGAGGAGTTCATGAGCCAGGTCCTGCGCGGCGCCGATCGCGCCAAGCAGAACTGCCTCATGTCCAAGTGCGGAGGTTTCGATGCGCGTAGGCCATGGGATCACATGTTCCACGGTCGCTCGGATATGGTGAATCACGAGGCTAAAAAGATCGCCGGTGAGGATGATTAGTTCGGGGTCCACGACTGCCGCTATATTCGCGACCGCCAAGCCAAGATTTGATTCGAGTTCGTCGATGATTGCCGCCGCGGCGAGATCCTGGAGACGGGCGGCCTTCAGCAGATCGATGGCGACGCCGCTATCCTCCGCCTCTGTTTCACTCTGTTCCGTTTCACTCTGTTCCGGACTCACCAACCGTATGCGTTCGTGCAAACGATCATGGCCGATGGCTGATTCCAAGTAGCCTCGCGGATCGATGGATTCCGCCGCGGCGGAGCGGTCAAAGACCATGTGCGCGATCTCTCCCGCGGTCCAGTGCGTCCCCTGATATAAGCGGCCGTCCAGCACCAGGCCGGCGGCGATTCCGGTTGTGAGGCGGATAAGAATAAAATTCTTGATCCCTTGGCCGAGGCCGTAATGCATCTCGCCCAGCGTGGCGAGTTTAACGTCATTCTCAACCAGGATAGGGACGTCAAAGGCGTGCTCAAGCGGCTTCCGCACGGACACATTCGACCATCGAAAGACGTTGTCCACTCCGACGACCGTGCCCGTTTCGGAATCGATCCGTCCCGGTGCGGCAATTGATACCACCATGAGCTTCTCACGGCGGCCCGGCTCCTTCGCTAACAGATCATTGATCGCCTCAATCACTCTTTCGAGGACGTGGCCGGCGCCGCGGTCAGGACGGATCGAGGCGGTGCCGTTATCGAGAATGTGCCCGTTGAGGTCGGTCAGCCGTACCCGCACTTCACTCGCCGTGATTTCCGCCGCGATGAGGTTTCCGAGCGACGGATTGAATCGCAGGAGCTTCGAAGGCTTGCCCCCGCGACTGTCGGGCTCGCCTATCCCGTCCTCCACTACGATTCCGCGTTTGAGCAGGCTGGCGATCTGGCTCGATACCGTGGGCTTCGTGAGTCCGCTCAAGCGAGCCAATTCCGCTCGCGAGATCGGTTCGCCCTCACGAATCAGGTCCAGCAGAAAGGCTGAATTTAAGCGCCGCATCGTCGAGTAACCGATGCGTTGGGAGTCTCGATGGAGAGCGGGGATGTGCATACTCGATAAGTTTGTTAACTTATCTTACTCGCTGATTCCAACACTGATTCCGTCGGCTGTCAAGTAACAAATAATGGCCCTGGCAAAATTTTTTTGTGAGTTCGTAAGAGTGTGGGGAACGCGTCAATCCTGTATGTACTGCTGGTGCCCGTGTGTATCTTTCCGGCCTCCGCTTCGTGAGGCCACCGCCGCGCGATACTCAATCACACCGCCGCGCGAGATCCAGATACCGCTGCTTGTATGCATGGGAGATCTCTAACTCGGAACAGAAGCCATCCGTTGCCACGCGGAGATGCTGCGTCGCGGATTTAACCGCTGAAACGGCTCCCGCCCGGAAGGCTTCCCTCAGCACCCTTCCGTCAAGAGTTTGTCCCGGCGAAAGCCCCGCCAAGGCCAGCACCGTCGGCGCGATATCCTGATTGCCCGCCGGAACTTCCGTCACCATGCCTTGCCGGAAGTCCGGACCCGCCGCCAGCAGCGTTGAGCGCGTCACATACGGATTCAGCCCGCCGTGCCCATGGCGCGCCGCCTGACCCTCGCGCCCTGGAACCCACTGCTTCCCCGGAATCCCGAACGGATTCGGCTCTCCGCTCCAGGCGTGGGTGATCACCAGATCCGGCCCGCGTCCCGGCAGGCACTCCCCGGCAAGTTCCAGCGCGAAGGTCCCAGGCGCGAAACCTTTCACCGCGCCCTCCTTGCAGGCAAGTGTGCCGCCTTCCGGCCGATTCCCCGCCACAAATACCGCATTCGTCATGCGGTTCGCCTGAAACTTCTCCGCCAGCCGCTCAATGGTGGCGGCGTCGCGGCCTTTCACGTAGAGCAGCGTCGTGCCACCCGCATTATCCGTCACCACCTTGTCCGCGAATTCGGATTCCCGCAACGGCGCCAGCACATCCGCGCGCGGTTCATAGTCGAATCCATGGTCCGAGGTCACGATCAGGTTCGTCCGATTCGCCAGGCCCAGTTCCCGCAGCTGCTCTAGCAGCAGGCCGATCTGTGCGTCGACCAGCCGCAACGCCGCCAGCCCTTCCGGCGACCCGGCCCCAAACTGATGCTGCGCGCTGTCCGCCCTCCCCATCCAATCCACAATCACTCGCGGTTTCAGGGTTCCCAGCACATACTCGCGGAGCACGCGTTCCGTCCACAGGAACGCTTCATCGCCTTCCCGGCCGCCCTTCGCGGGGCCGAACTTCGCGAGCAGATCCGTGTTCAGCGAATCCGGGAACGCCACCCGCTTGCCGTCCTCGAAACCGGGATTCACCAGCCTCCCATCTCCATAAGGGGCGGTCGGGTTCAGCAGCACCGCATTCCCCGTGGAGCCGGAACTCAAGGCCACGAAGGGGAGCGACGCCTCTCGCAGGTACTCATGCAATGACTTCGGCCCAACGATGCGGCCTCCATTCGCCTCTCCAAGCTTGAGCAGGTTCTGGTAATCCCCATTGCTCAGCACCGCCGCGGAATACTCCGGCAAGAACACCGCGTTGCTTACGATGCCGTGGCGCGAGGGCAGCAAGCCCGTGCTGATGCTGGCGGCGTTCACCCGCGTGACGGTCGGGAAAACCGAATGCGCGTTTGCATACCAGACCCCTTCCGTCTTCAGCCGGTGCAGGCTCGGCATGAGTTCCGGAGTCACAAAATCCGGACGCAGCCCATCGATCACCAGCACCATCACCAGTTTTGGCTGTGCGCCGAGTCCCGCCGGCCACAGGAGACATCCAAGCAGAAACAGTGCCAGAACCTTCATCATCGTCATCCCCGCTCGAATACGCATTATCGGCAGCCCGCTCCAACGCGTCACACATTCTCTCACGTTCTCTCGTCTTTTCCGCAAAAAGGGAACTATTGCGCGGCGTCTGGGGCACTGCCGTGACGTCCGAACGCGGGCGGAGCGGTTTACCGCATGCAGGCGGGGATTACAACGGCGATCCCTGGCTGAATCGGCCACCTTCAGCCACCGGAATTTGCGAGTGCAAATTCTCGCGCGCGGATTCGGGCAGCCATCCGCCAGGGATCACCGGAGGTTAGGTTAAAAGATGGAAGACCTTAGTGTTTAGGCCTCCTTGATGGAGCTGATCGTCACTTTGCCGTCCTCCATGGTCCCCGTGACGGTCACGTTTTTCCCCACGAATTCCGCTGCTTTTTCCTGTGGTTCAAGCGGGATGGATTGGCCGCCGGTGCTGAGCACGTAGGTACTCACGCCCCGCACTTCTTTTTGCTCGACCGTGCCGGTCCAGGTCTGCTCCTGAGTCTGGACCTGTTGAGCCCCTGGCGGCGCCGCGAGGCCGGCGGCCGGGAATACGGTTGCCGTCATACTGAACAGGAACGGAAGAGCCAGTAACATATTCATCGGTTTTGTCAGTTTCATTCTATTATCCTTTCCTTAATACATTTCGTTTAACTTCCCGGATCCCGCCGGATCCGCCTTAATCAGGTGCACTTGGCTTGCCATTTCACGAACTCTAGAAAAATCATTGATATATAAGCCATATAGTGATGGATTTTGTCATATATGTTACGAAATATCCGTCAATATTTCACGAAAGCCCCCGAATTACTCGCTTCTCCATCAAAACTATATGGCCGGGATACACCGCCACTGGCGATCAGACGAGCGAACCGGCTCTCTCCCGGCCGATGCCATCGCGCAAGACTCCGGCGATTACCGACGAAGCCCGTGATTTCTCCCGGAACGACGGCACCCCGGCCGGGTGTTAAAACCTCATTCCGATGATTTCCGGCCGGTAAGAAAATCTTCGTACCTACCTCCTGGACTCGTGCTTGCCGGCCAGTTCACAGAATAATGAGCCGGGCGCCGGGTAGACGATCCGGGAAAAATCGAGGATACTCGGTTCAAGGCGGCGACTTCAGGACTTGAGCTCTCACACCACCCAGGTCCGCGCCCCAGGCGAAGCTGATTCGGGCAAGTGTGACCGGCCGATGCGTACCGCGTCTCTCATCTGGCAATATTTCATCCAATACGGCAAGGTGCGCCTGGAGTATCGCGGCGACTTCATCACGTCCGTGGTGACCACGATGTTCGGCGCTCTCGCGGGGATCGCGGCGGTTTTTTTGATTTTTCAGCGAGCGCCAGCCATTCACGGCTGGAACTTCCACGAGATCTTGTTCCTGTACGGCTTTGGCCTGTTGCCGCTCTCGCTGTTCAACCTGCTGAGCATCAACCTCTACTTCTTCGGGGAAGTCTATATCGTGCAGGGCAAGTTCGATCGCATCCTGCTGCGGCCGGTCCATACCCTGGTGCAGGTTCTCTTCGAGCAATTTCGAATCGAAGCGCTGGGAGACACGCTGCTGGGCTTCGCCGTGCTTCTCTGGGTTGCGCCGAAAGCGGGCATTTCGCTCGATCTTCGTTTTTGGGCCTTTGCTTTCGTCTTTACGATCCTGGGCGCCACGCTCTACCTCGCCGTGTTCCTTTGCCTTACCGCGGTAAGTTTTTGGATGGAAGACCGGGTGGGCATCATCCCGCCGATATACAACATCATGGCTTTCGGCCGTTACCCGCTCGATATCTACGGCACGCCCATTCGCTTGATGCTGAGCTGGGTGATCCCCTTCGGCTTCGCCGGCTTCTATCCAGTGGCATTTCTGCTGGGCAAGCCGGGCATGACGCTCTTCGCGTGGCTGC
>CAZXBZ010000084.1:0-11058 GCA_964639135.1 uncultured Solibacteraceae bacterium
GCGGCCTGGTGGAATACGCTCGATTGGGATGCCATCTCCGGCCGGTACGCGGCGGCCCTCAAGGCGTAAACAGGACGGCGGAAGTGCGAACACGGAGGGGGCTGCTCGCCCCGCCACCCTCCCCGCGCCCTTACGTTCCGCTCACACCCATCAGGCGGCGAAAGTTGTCTCCCAGAATCGCCTGCCGGTCTTCGGGTGTCAGGGCCAGTTCGTCGAACACTTTCCATTGCGCCTCCAGAATGGAGGAATCCCAGCCTTTCGGGAATCCCGTCGAATTCGACCCGAACAGGAGGCGGCGCGGCCCGACGACATCGATCGCCCGGTGAAACACATCCGTGAGGCTGAGCCTCGATTCCTGAAAACGAATCCACGAATTGGGGCTCGACGTGTCGAAGTACACATTCGGGCAGAGGTTGCCGAGCATCAGCGCTTCACGAAAGTAACCCGCTCCGAAATGCGGAACCACGAAATTCACACCGGGGAAGCGCAGCGCCAGGGCGTGAAGATCGATGGGGTTTGAAAAGCTCATATCGAAATTCGAGGGCAGCCCCAGCTTGCCTCGCACGCCCACCGCAAGCAATCCGCAATGCACGAAGACCACCGTGCCCGGCACGGCCGCCGCCAGCCTCACAATTTCTTCCACCCGCGGCTCCCGGATCCAGTAGCGATGCATGGCCGGGAGCAGGCAGACGCCTTTCAGCCCGCGTTCCAGATTGTTACGCACAACCTTGAGAGCCTCGTCCGCGAGAGGATTCACGAAGAAATAGCCGAACAGTCTCGACGGAGACACCGCCACCGCCTCCGCCACGGAATCCTCATCCCCGGGCACGGACGCCATGATTGCCGCTTCGCCCACGCGGTGCCGATCCATTTCGCGGAGCCAGCGCTTCGCGAACGCGGAGGGAGACGCCTCCGGCATATCCCAGCCGAGCTTCTCCACCGTGTCGCGGATCGCCTCGTCGCTCGGGGAGGTATCGCTTTGCGCAACATCTCCCGAGGCGCTCTCCCGCTCGCGGGTAAGCAGCCGGAAATAGTTGTACGAGAAAAAGTGTAAGTGGGCGTCGGCTATGGGGCGAGGCAGTTCCATATGGGCCATTCCGTCATTTCTCCATGGCTGTCCTGTTCAGCCGGGGTTCCTTGGAATCCGTCCCAGCCGCCGCAACGGCCGGGCTCTCACTCGTCACGGCTGGCGCGGCTTCAGCATGCCTTGCTGCACGGCCAGGCTCACCAGTCCGGCCACGCCCTTTACGCCGAGCTTGCGCATGAGGCTCTTGCGGTAGGTGCGCACGGTCTCCACCTGCAGATGGAGAAGATCCGCGACGTCCTTGCTGGTCTTGCCATCCACCACCAGTTCCAGCACTTCCATCTCCCGGGGAGACAACGATTCCAGCCCCTGGAGCACCGGACGCCTCCGGCTGCCCGTCGGCTGAGCGCGCTGCACAATGGCTTCGGAAACCTCGGGCGAGAGATAGATTCCCCCCGCGGCGACGGCTTTAAGCGCAAGCAGCAGGTCGTCCGAACTCGCTTTCTTGAGGACAAACCCCCGGGCGCCCATTTGAAGGGACCTTCGAACCACCTGCTCGTCATCGTTCATGGAAAGCACCAGCACCCGGCTCAACGGGGATCGCAGCCGGATGGGAACGATGGCCGTGAGGCCGTCCGTCTCGCCCAGGTGCAAATCGAGCAGCACGATATCCGGTTGATGGAGGCCGGCAAGTTCCACGGCCTCCTCCACGTCGCCGGCCTCGGCCGCCACCTCGAAGTCGCCGCCCTGCTGCAGAAGGTTGCGCAAGCCCTCCCGCAGAATCCGGTGATCGTCGACAATCAGTACACTTTGCGGCATCTGGAATCCTGGAGCGCCCGTCGAAAGCCGGGGCGCTCTGAAAAACCGGCCGGGATCACCCTCCTCCCCCAGATACAGCTCGAATCCAGTGAACACACGGGATGCGGATAACGGCAGCGGGGGGTCGTCCGGCGGAAAGCTGCGCGGGCATCCAGACGCCCTGTCGCAACGCGAAAGAGCGCAACGCGATCCGCGCGAAAACGGGAGGACTCTTCCGCTTTCCGGTACGGCACTGACGGCGAGTGCACGGCGTTACAGCTTAACCGATTTCTCTCAGAGATTAAGGTATCAGCAATCGCCGGCTGGGAACAAGAGTACGCCGCATGTAACCGGCTTTCAGCGAGGCCTGGCGGCTTCCACTTCGCGGAGTTCCTTCAGGGTTCGCCGCACTGCGTCAACTACCTTATCGAGTTCTCGCGACAGCTCTCTCAACTCCGCGTCCGCCGCCTGATCCGGGTGCAACTGGCCTCGAAGCATCTCGAGGCGCAAGCCGATGGCGGCCAGAGGCGAACCCACCTCGTTATGGAAGACGCGCACTACCTTGTGCAGCCGGTCGTCACGGTCGTCAAGGCCCGGCCGCCCGCCGGCGGAAGTCCGGCTCTCCGCGCTCGCGCCGTCCAAAGCTTCGGGCCTGTCGCCGGTCGACTCTTTCATAGCTGTAGGTTAGTGCGTATTTACGCCGCAACGCAAAGCTATTTTTTCCGCGCGAGCGCCTTTTTTGCCGCCGCGACCACGGACGAAGCCCTCATGCCGTACTTATCGAGCAATTCATCGGGCGTGCCGGATTCGGCGTAATCCGTCAGGCCGACAAAAGACATCGGGCAGGGACACTCCTCGCCGACAACCTTCGCGACCCGCACCCCGAGACCCGCATCCACCAGGTGCTCCTCGGAGACGACGATCGCGCCCGTCTCGCGGGCCGCCCGAATCACGGCTTCCCGGTCAAGCGGCTGTATGGAGTACATATCCACCACCCGCGCGGAGATGCCCTCGGCATCCAAAGCCTCGGCCGCCCGGATGCTCTCGGCCACCAGCAAACCATGCGCCATCAGGGTCACGTCGCCGCCGTCGAGCAATTGCCGTGAGCCGCCCACTTCAAAGCCCTCGTCGGAATCGTAAACCGCCGGCACTTTCGGCCTTCCGGCGCGAACGAAGAACGGCCCCGTGGTATCCACCGCGAGCCGGATGCAAGCCTTCATCGACATCTGATCGGCCGGTGAGAGCACGATGAAGCGGGGGAGCGAGCAGGCCAGGCTGATATCCTCGATGCTCATCTGGGTCGGCCCGTCTTCTCCGATGGAAATGCCGCTGTGGGTGCCCACCACCTTCACGTTCACGTGGGGATAGGCCACCACGGTCCGCAACTGCTCGAAGCCCTTGTTCATCACGAACACGGAAAAGCTCGATACAAAAGGAATCTTGCCCACCGAAGCGAGCCCGGCGCCGATCCCAACCATGTCCGCTTCCGCGATCCCCACGGAGAAGAAACGCTCCGGGAATTCCTCGGCGAAGTAATGCGTCATCGTGGATTTCGAAAGATCCGCATCGCAGACGACGATGTCCGGATTCGATCTCGCCAGTTCCACCAGGGTCCGCCCAAACGTCTCGCGGGTGGCTACTCCAACTTTCAGTTCGTATTTCTTGGATAACGGCATGGTAAGGTATATCGCTCCCTGTGGTTTGTCCTTCGTACGGTACCGGTGGGCGTATCGCCGTCAGGCCAGCTCCGCCAGCGCCTTTTCCATTTCTTCGTGGGTCGGCGCCATGCCATGGAATTTCGGATTGTTTTCCATGAAAGAGACGCCCTTGCCCTTGATGGTGTGCGCGATCACGACCGTCGGCGCGGCCGTGATGGCGGCGGCCTCGTCCCACGCCTTTTGCAGGGCGGCGATATCGTGGCCGTCCACGGAGATCACGTGATATCCGAAGCCGCGCCACTTGTCTTCGAGCGGCTCGATATCCATGATGTCCTTCACGAAACCATCAAGCTGGATCCGGTTGTAGTCGACGATCGGAACCACGTTCGTGACCTTGTGGAAGCCTCCGAACATCGCGGCCTCCCAGATCTGCCCTTCCTGGCTCTCGCCATCGCCGAGCAGGCAGTAGACGCGGCTCGGCCTTCCGTCGAGACGGGCGCCGCAGCCCATTCCGAGCGCGAGCGAAAGCCCCTGCCCCAGGGAACCGGTGGAAGCCTCGAGAGCGGGGATGAACCGCACATCCGGGTGCCCCTGGTAAATGCAGCCGAGCTTGCGCAGGCGGACCAGTTCTTCCACGGGCGTGTAACCGCACTCCGCCATCACCGAATACAGCACCGGCGCGGCGTGTCCCTTCGAGAGAATAAAGTGATCGCGGTCCGGCCATGAGGGGTTCGCCGGATCATGGCGCATGCGGTCGAAGTAAAGGCTTACCAGAATCTCCACGGCCGAAAGCGAGCCTCCGGGATGCCCGGATTTCGCCGCCGTGATCATCGTCACGATATGCCTTCGAATGCGTTTCGATATCTCTTGAAGTTCCGCAACGTTGCTCGTTTTCATCATGTTGTAAGCCCTATCCTCCAGCCTATCATACGCGTCCCGCGTGGCCTTTTGAGCGGAAACGGCGGCGGCGGGCGGTCCCTAATCCGTCCGTAAGCGAAGGGCCGATGACGTGGCCTGAGTACAGAAGGTCGACAAATAGCGGACTTGACCACAAATTTCGTTCCTTCTGTTGTTCACCTTGCGGGTGAAGGATTGCTAGCTTGAGGCCATGGGTGTTCGCAAGTTCTCCAAGCGCTCGCCGGCCGAAGAAGATCTGCTGTTTGAGTACGATCGGGAGCCGGCCGAGGAAGTGCTGACCGCGTATGCGGGAATTCCGCTGTTTGTGCGCGCGGCGCGGAGCCTGGCGGTGGGCACGAGCGTGAAGCGGCACGTGCGGGTGAAGCAGCGGGAGCGGGGTCTGGATGAGGCGGCCTACGTGGAAAGCTTTCTGGTACTGAACGCGTTGGGAGGGGACTGCCTGGACGACTTCGCGCGCCTGCGCGAGGATGCGGGACTGGAGTCAATGCTGGGCTATATGGTGCCGAGTCCGGAGGCAGCGCGGAAGTTCCTGTACGCCTTCCATGAGGAGGCGAAGATCGAGGAGGCGAAGGCCAGGATCCCGGCAGGGCAGATGAGCTTCATTCCGGAAGAGAACGATACCCTGGCGGGACTGGGCGAAGTGAACCGGGACTTGGTGGCGGAGATCGGCGGGCGGACGCCGAGTGAGCGGATTGCGACGGTGGATCTGGATGCGACGGTGATTGAAAGCCACAAGCGCGAGGCGCAAGCGACCTATCAGGGAAGGCCTGGGTATCAGCCGATGCTGGCGCTGTGGGCGGAGATGGATCTGGTGGTGGCCGACGAGTTCCGGGACGGCAACGTGCCGGCGCAGGCCTCGCCGCGACGGGTCGCCGAGCGGGCCTTCCGGTGTCTGCCGGAGAAATACTACTTTCGCGGGGATTCGGCCTGCTGGGACTGGGATCTGATCAACTGGCTGCGGGACGAGAAGCGCGAGGGCGGCGTCCAGGGGCCGATTACGTTTGCCGTCAGTGTACGGATGACGGCGAAGTTGAAGGAGCGGATCGAGCGTTTGGGTGAGAAGGACTGGCGGCCGTATCGCGAGGAGGCGGAGGTGGTGAGCGAGTGCGCCGAGATCTGGAACCACTGGCCGGAAGACCGGGAGCGGCCGGAGGGAGCCGGGGCGCTGCGCTATGTGGCGATCCGGGTGAAGCGGCGGCAGGGCGAGTTGTTTGGCGATGGAGTGGCGGTGAAGCATTTCGCGGTGGCCACCAACCAACGGGGGTGGGCGGCGAAGCGATTGCTGGAGTGGCACCGGGAGAAAGCGGGTTCGATCGAAGCACTGCACGATGTGCTGAAGAACGAACTGGCGGCGGGAGTGCTGCCTTGCGGGAGATTCGGCGCCAACGCGGCGTGGCTGCGTCTGGCGGCGATGACGCACAACGTGCTGACGGGGCTGAAGCGGATCGCGCTGGAGGAGAGTTGGTTGCGGGCCAGGCCGAAGCGGTTGCGTTTCTGGATGTTCTGCTCGCCGGGGCGGATCGTCTCGCACGCGCGGCGCGTGCTGTTACGGGTGGCGCGGGAGGCACGGCAACTGGCTGCCTGGGTGGAAGCCTGGAAACTGCTGCCAGCGCCTGGCTAACCAACAGCGGGCAATCCAAGCAAAACTGCCGTTGAGAACGGCGACGCAAGAGCGCGGCCGCGGGCGGAGCGGTGTCCAAAAACTCGCTGCTGCAAGTGCGGACAACGACGCCAGAAGCCAAAAACGCAATTTGCCAGCCGGTGCCCCGCGACTAGGACTCTCCCGACAGCCATCAGCACACCCGAAAGGCAACGCTCCCACCCTCGGCGTTCCTTACGGGCGGATTAGGGGCGGTAGGGCGCGACGAGAGAGAGGGCTCCGCCGGTGGCGTCGCAAACCGCCCCGCTTAGCGCGTCACCGGGGCGGAATCGCTCACGGCTGGCGGGACGCCGCTCTCCTCGGGATGCAGCTCCGCGTGATCTTCCTCCGATTCGAGATGGGTGACCAGCAGAACCGGAAAAGACAGCGTGTCGCGAAGCCGCCGTTCGAGCTCCGTGGCCCTGCGATGAGCGTCTCCGAGAGGCATGGCGAAAGGAAAGAGCAGATGCATTTCGATATGCACGCCCCGCCCCATGCTGCGGAACCGAAGCGCGTGAAAACGCACGCCAAGTTCCCCGGCAAGCGGGGGCAGCACCCGGCGGATCTCGGCATCCGCTTCGGGATCCACCGAATCCATCAGGCCGGCAAGCGACCGCTTCATCATCCTGGCGCCGGAATAGAGGATCTGGGTGGCGACGGCAAACGCCACAAGCGGGTCGAGCGGCTGCCAGCCGGTAAGCTTCACCAGCGTCAAGCCCGCCACCACGCCGAAACTCGTGACGCTGTCCGTGGCCACATGACGCCCGTTGGCTTCAAGCACCAGCGAATGCTGCCGCCTCCCCAGCCGGATAAGGTAATACCCGAGAAACCCGGTTAGAAACGACGCGGCCGTCACCAAAGCCACGCCGGCGCCGAGATTCTCGACGGCCGCGCCCGTCATCAGGCGTCGCGCGGCCACCACGAAGATCATGATCGCGGCCAGGGAGATCAAGCCGCCCTCCACCCCCGCGGAGAAAAACGCGATCTTCTCGTAGCCGTAGGGGAACCGTGAATTCGGCGGCCGGTAGCTCAAATGGAGGCTGAACACCGCGAACGAGACCGCCGCGACGTGAATCACGGATTCGGCGGCATCCGAAAAGATCGCGGCGGACGACGTGATCCAATAGGCGCCCAGCTTCAGAACCAGCAAGGCCATGCCGGCCGCGAGCGACAGATACATCGCGAACCGCTCTCGCTGGAATTCCGCCGAATCGGTCCCGTTCTTGTAGCCGTACATGGGTTTATCCGCTCTGGAATTCACACGCGCCGGTCCGCCCTCATTGTTCCGATTGTAACGTCCCGCCGGCCAGCCCACGCCCTGGCCGGCCAGATCGCGAACGGGCGCGCCCCCGCCGGCGGATCGCGGACTTCCGAAATCGCGTCCCCGCGCTCCCGGACACATGAAACCGGGCCTCGCCCCACCCGCACTTGCTTTCCCCGGCAATTTGGGAGATTCTTATAGGTTTTCCAGAGTTCAACACATGCTTGTCCGAGTGCTCTACCACGACCATTGCTTTGACGGAGCCGCTTCCGCGGCGCTCTTCAGCAGCTTCCTGAAGGAATCCTTTTACCCCGGCGCCCGTTTTGCCTATACCGGGATGGCCCATAAAGCCAGCAACATCTTTACCGAGGACCTGTTCGACGGAGACGTAAACGCGATTGTCGATTTCAAGTACTGCGCCACCAGCAAGCTTACCTGGTGGTTCGACCATCACCAGAGCGCCTTCCTCACCCCGGAAGACGAGCGGCATTTCCACAACGACACCAGCGGCAAGAAGTTTCTGGATCCATCGTTCAAATCCTGCTGCGGCTTTATCGCCTCCACCGCGCGGGATCGCTTCGGTTATCACTCGGATGCGCTCGCGGATCTGATCCATTGGGCCGAAATCGTCGATAGCGCGGATTACCCCAGCGCCGAATTCGCCGTCGAACTCACCGCGCCCGCCTTGCAGCTCGTGCTGGTGATCGAGGGCAGCAAGAGCGCGGAACTGATGCACCGGATCATCGGCTGGATGCGTGAACTGAGCCTCAAGGAAATCATGGCGCGGCCGGAAATCGCTTCCCTCTACGAGCCGCTGCGCCAGACGCACCTGCGCTCCATCGACCTGATCCGCGAGCGAGCCGTGGTCAGTGACGGAGTCGTCTACTTCGATATCGCCGGCGAGGACATTGTTGCGTACAACAAGTTCATCCCCTACTATCTTTTTCCACAGGCGGCCTATACCGTCTCGGTAAGCACGCCCCTGCACCGCACCAAGGTGTCGGTGGGCAGCAATCCCTGGTCCCCGAAGCCGATCTCCCACAATTTGGCGTCGATCTGCGAACGCTACGGCGGCGGGGGGCACCCGAGAGTCGGCGCGATCAGCTTTGAGCCCGGCGCGGTTCAGGAAGCCCGCAAGGCCGCGCTCGAAGTCGTGGAGGAACTCCGAAAGGATTAACGCTACCCGGCGAACTGGTCCGCGGCGCGGGCCTGGCCGAACGAGACGCCGCGGGCCGCCCGCTCCGCCTGAAGGCGCTCGGCCACCAGGGCGCCAAACGCCGTCAGCGTGCCTTCGCGTTGCAGGTGCGGCTGATCCCTCCAACTCCAGGCCGCCCAGCCAAGATCTTTGTCATCGAGGTAGCGGAGCAGTTCCCTGCCCCATTCGAGATCGCCATCTCTTCCGCCGAACTCCGCGGCAAACACCGGCACGCTATTAGAGAGCCGCCCAAACGCGGTTTCCCAGTCGGGCCGCCGCTCCCGGTATACGTGCGTGGAGTAGACCAGATTTTCACGGTCGAGTTTCAATCCGCGCAGGTCATACCCCCAGTTCACGCCGGAAACAAAGATCAGCGACGCCGGGTGCGCCTCCCGGATGCAATCGATCAGCCGCAGCGCCCAGGGCCTCCAGTTGCGCGCATACACCTTGCGGCGCCAGCGCAGCCGGTAGGCGGAGCCGTCGGGATGCCCGAGAGGTATGGGGTCGCCGCGCAGGCGGTCATGGGGCTCATTGAACAGATCGAACAACACGCTCGGCCGGTCCCGGTAACGAGCCGCCACGATGCCCCATACGGTAACCGACTCCACATTCGGCAGCGGCGCCACGAACTGGTGATGCCCTCCTCGCTCGGTATCCGCGTCCAGCCAGTGCAAATCAAGCAGTGTGTACGCTCCGCCTTCTTCCGCCCAGCCAATCACCTGGTCGAGCGCGGCCAGATAGTCTTCCGACGTCGATGCGCCCCTCCCGCGTAATACCCAATCCTGGTTGAACGGAATGCGAAGAATGTTCGCGCCAAGCCCTTCGGTGATGCGCAGCACTTCCTCGCGTGTAATCCCTGACGCCGCGAGAAATCCGGCGTCGCGCGGTTCGCTGTATTCCAGGCTCGAAAGATTCACGCCCCGCGGCCGGAACGCAACGCCGGTATCCGCGCGCACAATCGAACGGCCCCGCGTCGCCAAAGCGGCAAGCGGCGCGCGGCGCGCCTCGCTAGGCGCGGCCTCCGCCATCACCTCGCTCCTCGTGAGCGGATCCCCGTTTCCTCACGGCCGGCGCTTGCCGCCGCCCGCTGTTCGCCGCCTCTCGCGCACCCATCCGGAACGCTCGCCTCGAACAGTGTCACCCCGGTGGCGCCCGCTTCCACCGCGTATTCTTCGTCTCGCGCGAAGACGGCTCGCCCCTTGCCGGTCTCCATGCCTCCAATCGTCGCGGACCCCTCGGTGACCAGCAGAATCACCGGCCCGTGCGCGCGCCGCCGGCGTCTCGCTCCCGCCGGTAACGAGAGCCGCGCCAGCTCGAATTCCGTGGATGGCGTGCGATACACTCGAACGCCCCGCCCCGCCGCTTCCCCCTTCAAAATTCGGGGCGGCCCGCTCTCGAACGAAATGGCGCGCAGCAGCTCGGCGGTGTCCACGTGCTTCGAGGTGAGGCCGGCCCGAAGCACGTTATCGGAGTTCGCCATCACCTCGACGGTGCTGCCCTCGAGGTAGGCGTGCAGCACCCCCTCCGGCTGGTAAGTCCCCTCGCCGGGTTTAAGGAACACCAGATTGAGGAGATAGAGAAAGAACAATCCGCGATCGCGCTCGGCTTCCTTGAACGTATTGGCGGCCCGCCGCACCCAATAGGCCGGATCACTCCTTGGTGGCTCGGCCTGCCTCCTCAGGCGTTCGGCAAGCGGCGCAAGCATCGCCACCGGCGCCGGCATGGTAAGGATACGGCGCACCAGCCCGCGAAGCGTCCTCGAAGTTCGCAACGGCCGGAACTCCGGTGTCCCCTCCAGACAGTCTTGAATCTCGGGCCATGGCCGGAACCCATGGAGCATCCAGAACGGCGTAAGCGCTACATGGACTTCTGGCTTGTGATTTTCATCGCGATAGTTGCGATGGGGCGCGCCGAGAGGAATCCCCGCCGCGTTCTCCGCCCGGAAGCCGCGCCGCGCCCGCGCCCGCGTGGGGTGCGCCTGAATGCTGAGCATCTTCCGCGCATCAAGCACTTTCATCAGGAACGGCAGATCCGGAGCAACATCCGTGAGCGGTGTCCGGCGTCCCTTCACCCGCGCCATGGAAGGGGCCTTCGGATGCGCGCCTAGCCAGTACTCGGCGTGAGGTTTGCGCGCCTTCGCGCCGCGTCCCAGAAGCGACGGAAGAAACGAGTATCCGCCCCAGTCGTAATGTTGCACGACGCCTTCAAGCAGCCACATCGGCCTCGTCCCCCCTCATGCCTCGCCGCCCGCGGCGGCAGTGCAACGCCGGCGAACCGCGCCCCTAGAGCGCCTTCCACACCCGGCCGAGAAAGCGCGCCGATTCCCGCAAGGCGTCGTCCGCGTCCTCCGTCATCGCCGAGCAGCGGAAGAAGCCGTGGATTTGCCCTTCATAGTGCTTCCGCTGCACGATGTTGCCCGCGTCTTCCAGACGCTCCGCGTAGGCCAGAGCTTCGTCACGAAGCGGGTCGTACCCCGCGGTGAGAATCATCGCCGGAGGGAGGTTGGCGACATAGTCGGCCCGCAAGGGCGCGGCATAGGGGTGGCGGCGGTCTCCATCTGGCCCC
>CAZXBZ010000085.1:0-10831 GCA_964639135.1 uncultured Solibacteraceae bacterium
GTCCGAGGGTATGGTTTTCTCTGGAATTCAGGAAGTAGGTGCAAAGGTATGATGCAACGCGTAGCGCAATATGAACACGCCAGGCAAATCATCGATGACCTGATCGATTACAACTTCAGCACGCTGACGGCGGAAGCATCCGGGAAGCTCGACCGTATCTGGTCTTATCTCCGGTCCCGGGAGGTGACGGAAATCATTCGGACGAATGGCATGCACCAGCAACCGCCCTGTTATCGAAGTACGGATTTTTACTCCGGCAATGGTTTTGACTGACTCCCACTCTTCGAATCTGTATGGATACGCCTCGGCTTGCCACGCCGAGGCGTTTTTTTTGATGCGAAGCGCGGCCTCGCTCAGCGGGAACTGTATTTCCGGCAGAGTTCCCGCAACTGGGCGAGATATCGGGGCATCGCGGTGGCCGTGGGCTCGGACGCTTCATATTCGAGAGCGAGATAGCCCTTGTAGCCGCTCTTGGCGAACATGGAGGTAAAGCGGTCCCAATCCGCCTTCACCTCTTCTTTCGGTTTGCTGCCCGCCACCGTTGTCTTGTACTGGGAGGCCACCGCGTAAGGGAGGCATTCCTCTACTTGTTCGTACGGCCTCGCGGAGAAGTTCCCGGTATCGAGGTTGATCCCCACGTAATCCGAGCCCACCCGTTTAACCACGTCGATGATGTCGCCGGCGAATTCGGTGATGCCCCCGTGGTTTTCAAGGCCCAGAATCACGCCGCGTTTTCCGGCGTAATCCGAGGCGCGGGTAAGGCAATCCACGCACCAGTTCTTCGCGTCGGCGCTGGTGTATCCTTTCGGAGCGTGTCCGCCGAACACACGGATGTGTCCCGCGCCCAGATGCGAAGCGGTGTCGATCCAATCCATGAGTTCCCGAACCTGCTGGCGGCGTTTTTCGGCCTCGGGGTGGCAGAAGTCCGTGCGAACGGAAATGCTGTAAATCTCGACGCCGTTGATATACGCCATCCGGCGCAGCGGCATCAGAAAGCTTTCGCTCGTGTCGGGGAACCAGTAGACCGTGAGATCCAATCCGTCGATGTCGTTATCGACGGCGATCCGCACCAGATCCGTGTAGGTGAGCGATTTATCCGCGAGTTCCTTCCGGTAGGAGTAGGCGCAGATAGCGGGTTTCAATCTTGCTTTCGGCCCGAACATGTCTTCGCTGCGTGAGCCGGCCAGCGCCGCGGGCACGGCGGCCAGCGCGGGAAGCGTGGAGAGAAGTTGACGACGGTTCATCGATTTTCCTTCAGTGAACAGGAGTTCCAAACCATTGTATGCGCCGCGCCCGGCGGGGGGCGATGTTGAGGGCGGGAAAGTTCATCTTGCGTGTTCGGGCGGCCGCTTCAATCCGCGTCTCGCGCCCCCGGATGGCTGAGGGAACGCTCTCCCGGAGCGTAAGCGGTAGAATGGAGGCATGTCTGCTCTGGTTACTCTGGGAACAAGCAGCGTGTCTCTCGATCCTGAAGTTCTGCTGCGAAAACAAGAGGTGCTGATCAATCATCTGAAGTCCCTCGGTACGGTGATGGTGGCCTATTCGGGTGGCACGGATTCGGCGTATCTCGCCTGGGCGGCCACCCAGGCGCTGGGTGAGAAGGCAACCGCCGTGCTGGCGGATTCCCCGTCCGTCCCGCGAAGCCACATTCGTGACGCCGAGGCGCTCACCAGGGAATTCGGCATTCGATACCGGGCCATTAAGACCAAGGAATTTGAAGATCCAAACTACTCGAAAAACGATGGCGACCGTTGCTTCCACTGCAAGAGCGAACTTTTCACGAGAATGGAAGCCTTCGGCCGGGAAAACAACCTCATCGGGTTGGTTTACGGCGTAAATAAGGACGACCTCGGCGACTATCGCCCCGGCCAGAAAGCGGCGAAGATGCACCACGTGATCGCGCCGCTCGCCGAAGCGGATCTCACGAAGATCGAGATCCGGGAACTCTCCCGGATAGCGGGCCTTCCGACGTGGAACCGTCCGGCGGCCGCCTGCCTGAGTTCGCGTATCGCTTACGGCATGGAGGTAACCGAGGAGAAGGTCCAGCAGGTGGAAACCGGCGAGGAGGCCCTGAAGGCGCTCGGCTTCGTTAAATTCCGCGTCCGCCATCACGGGGATCTCGCGCGAATTGAAATCGCCCGCGAGGAACTGGAGCGCGCGCTGACCATGCAGATGGCCGGTGAGTTCGTCCGGATCTTCAAGCCTCTGGGCTTTCATTTTGTGACGCTCGATCTCGAAGGCTACCGGCAGGGTTCGCTCAACGAATCCCTGGGCGTGGAGCGCAAGACGCCCGCCCCGTTCTAACAGGGGTTCAGCGATTGTGAAGTCGTTCTACATCCATAACTTCGGGTGCCGCGCCGCGCAGGCCGATGGCGCCGCCATCGAAACGTTGCTGCTGTTGCGCGGCTTGACCTCCGTTCGCGAGCGGGAACGCGCCGATTTGGTGGTGCTCAATACCTGCACCGTCACCGCGGCCGCGGACGACGATGTCCGCAAGATGGCGCGCCGCGTGAACCGCGAAAATCCGGAAGCGAGTATTCTCGTCACGGGCTGTTATGCCCAGCGCGATCCGGAAGCTCTCTCGGAATTGCCCGGCGTCCGCTGGGTGGTGGGTAATTCGCACAAAGCGCGTATCCCGGATATTGTCGCCGAATATGCCTCGCAAGCCGACGCGTTAACGCCCTATCACGGCAACATTCACGTGGGTGACATCTTCGAGCAGCACGAATTTCTTTCGGCTCCGGTGGAAGACGCGGCCGGCGACCGGACACGGCCCAATCTCAAGATTCAGGATGGCTGCAATAACCGCTGCTCCTTCTGCGTGATTCCTTTCGTGAGAGGCCGCAGCCGCAGCGCTTCGCTCGAAACGGTGGTGGAGCAGGTGCGCGTTCTTAGCGCAAAATATCGCGAGGTCGTGTTGAGCGGTATCAACCTCGGACGCTGGGGCCGCGATAACGGAATCTCCATGCGGTTTCACGACCTCATCCGCGTGCTGCTCGAGGAAACACCCGTCGAGCGTCTGCGCATCAGTTCAGTGGAGCCGATGGATTTCTCGAACGAATTGCTCGAACTGATGGCCGCGAGCCCGCGCATCGCCCGCCACTGGCACGCGCCCCTGCAATCGGGTTCCGACGCGGTGCTCAAGCGAATGAAGCGGCGCTACCGCGTCCGTCACTATGAAGAGCGCATGCGGCGCGCCGTGGAGATGCTGCCGGATGCGGCATTCGGCGCCGATGTGATGGTGGGCTTCCCCGGAGAAAGCGATGCTGAATTCGAGGAGACTCGCGCCTTCATCGAGCGGATGCCCTTTACCTATCTGCACGTCTTCACCTACTCCGCGCGGCCTGGTACGCCCGCCGGGGAGATGGCGGATCATCTGCCGGTGCCGGTTAGAAAACAACGGAACTCCGTGCTCCGGGATCTTGCGGATCGGAAGGGGCTCGAGTTCCGCGGCAAACTCGTGGGCAAGCGCCTGAGCGTGGTGACGCTTGAGAATGAGCGGTTCGCGCTCAGCGGCAACTACGTGAAGGTCGAGCTCTCGAAGCCCCGCCCGGCAAACGAGATTCACGAAGTCGAAATCGCGAAGGTCACGCCAACCGGCCTGGCGGAGCGTCCACCCGAATTGCCGGGTGAACGTCTGTTCGCCGTCATCTAAGCGTCAAAACGGAAGCGCTCAATCGCTTCGAAATCCTCGCCGTCCAGTTTGAGGGATGCCGCGCCAATCACGCCTTTCGCCTGCGCCGCGCTTCGCATTCCGACAATCGCGGCCGTCACCGCCGGGTTCGTGAGCGTCCACGCAATGGCCACCTCGCCCGGCGTACAGCCGTGCCGCGAACCGATGTGCCGCAGCGTTTCCACGAACTCGAGGTTTCGCGAGAGCCGCGGCTCCTGGAAGTCTGGCACGCGCTGGCGGTGGTCATCGGCGGGCATCGCGGCGATGCGCTCTCGCGTCATCTTGCCGGAAAGCAATCCGCTGCGCATGGGCGAATAGGCGAGCACTCCGACGCCATGCGCCTGGCACCAGGGCAACTGCTCCTTCTCGATATCCCGCACCAGCAGGTTGTAGGGCGGCTGCAGGGAGGTGATCGGCGCCACCTTCCAGGCGCGCTCCATTTGCGCGGCACTGAAGTTCGATACGCCGATCCAGCGAACCTTGCCCTGCTGCTTCAGCCGCTCGCAAGCCTCCCAGCCCTCCTCGATATCCTCGTCGGGTTCCGGCCAGTGGATCTGGTAGAGATCGATCGTATCCACCGCCAGGCGCTTCAGGCTGGCTTCGCATTCGCTCATCACGGATTCGCGTTTGAGCCTGCCCCCGATCTGTTGCGGCCCGGTCCACACGCGGGCGCACTTGGTGAAGATATAGGGCTTTGACGGCAGGTCCTTGATAGCGCGTCCCACCACCTCTTCCGAGTGGCCAAGCCCGTAGACCGCGGCGGTATCGATCCAGTTCATGCCGAGATCCATCGCCGCGTGGATCGCGTGGATGGATTCCGAGTCATCCTGCGGACCCCAGGAAAATTTCCAATCGCCGCCGCCCATGGCCCACGCGCCGACGCCGAGCACGGTGATGTCAAGATCGCTGTTTCCTAGTCGTTTTGTCCGCATGGCGTGAATTCTCCTCCTACAGTCTATGCGAGCGTGGAACTCGTGCTGGTTCCCAGCCGTTGCGCGATTGCCGTTGCATCGAGGGAATGTTCCGGCGGAATGATGTACGTGATGGAAGTCTTGCCCGAGAAGCAGGCGTCAACGTCCGAGCCTTTCGAGCGGCCTCGGTGAGTATACCGTCCCTGGTAATGGAACTGATCTCCCTCGACGAGATAGCTCGCGGGCAGGGGCGCCATTTCGAGCGGGCAGGTGGTGAGTTCGGGTATCGCGCTGCTGTCTTCCGGCGGGCAGGGGAAGTTCACATTCCAGAAGCCGGGCTCGGGGCGCGGCACTCCCAGCAGCGTGGGGATGGCGGCGGCCGCCCATTCCCCGGCTCTGCGCCAATCGTTCTCCGTCAGATGGCGGTTCCGGTAATGCGAAAAGGCGATGCCGGGCAGGCCGCGTAGCGAGCCTTCACGCACGGCCGCGATGGTGCCTGAATGGTAGACGTCGGCCCCGAGGTTGCTCCCGTTGTTGATTCCGGCGAAGACGATGTCAAATTCGTCCGGAAAGAGTTGCAGGGCCACGCGCACACAGTCCACGGGAGTCCCTTCGACGGCGAAGCGGCGTTCCTCGATGCGGGAGACGCGGAACGTCCCCTCGGTGGCTCTGTGGCTGCAGCCGGACATCCCGATGGCCGGCGCCACCACCGTTACCGCGCCGAACGCATGGAGCGCCAGGTGGAGCGTATCGAGACCCGCGGCGTCGATCCCATCGTCATTTGTGAGCAGGATGCGCACTACTCCCAGGATAGCGCGGGCACGCTCCAGGCCCGCCGATCCGAGGGGCCGGGCGCGGACACACCGCGATCCCCGCCGCTTAAAGGCGCGATACTGGAAGCCGTGCCGGTGATTTTCATCTGCGGTGGCGCAAGAAGCGGCAAGAGCCGCAAGGCCCTTGAATTAGCCTTGGCGATCGAGGAGCGTCCCGCGTTCATCGCGACTGGCGAGGCGCTCGACGGCGAAATGGCGGAACGCATCGCGCGCCATCGGGCGGAGCGCGGCGGCCGCTTCGAAACCGTGGAAGCGCCGCGCGATGTGGCGGCGGCGCTATCCAGCCTCGCGGCCCGCAAGGCGATCGTGGTGGATTGCCTCACGCTGTGGCTGAGCAACGTGATGCTGCCGGAAGATCTGGATGTGGAAGCGGAATGCGCGAGACTCGCCGGCGCGCTGGAGCGGTGCCCCACCACCGTCATCGTGGTGAGTAACGAGGTGGGTTGCGGCATCGTTCCGGAGAATGCCCTGGCGCGGCGCTTCCGTGATGAGATGGGACGTCTGAATACACGCATCGCGGCCCTCGCGGAGGAAGTCTATTGGATGGTATGCGGATGCGAATTGCGCATGAAATAGGCTTTCGCTTTCTCGGAGCCGTGCAGTTTCTGACGGTGTTCCCCGTCCCGATCGCGACGGTTCCCTTCGAGGAAGCGATGCCCTTTTTCCCGCTGATTGGCTCGCTCCTCGGCGCGTTGATGGGCGGGGCGCTGCTGCTTGGCTTCAAGGCCGGGCTCCCCATCGGACTCGCGGCGGCTTTGGCGCTCGGCGTCTTTCTGTTCGCGACGGGTCTGCTGCATGAAGACGGCCTGGCCGACGTGGCGGATGGAGTTCGTTCGGGCCGCGCGCCTGAGCGCATGCTCGAAATCATGCGGGATAGCCGCATCGGAGTATACGGCGGGGTGGCGCTCATGATGGTGGTGCTCATTCGCTGGCAGGCGCTCGTGGAACTCGCGCGTTCATCTCCGTGGTTTGTGCTCGGGGTTACCGTGGCGGCCGGCGGAGTGTCCCGCGGCGGCGTTGTCCTGCTGGCCGCGATCTCGAAACCGGTGGGGTCCGGCATGGCGATGAGTGTGGCCGGACGCGTGCCAGGTTGGGTGCTCCTCGTCGCGGGCGTTCAAGCGAGCGTCGCAAGCTCGCTGGCGGGCTGGCGGGGAACGGCGCTGATTCTGGCGGGGTCTCTCTGCCTGCTGGCGGTGCTTCGGCAGTGGTTTCATGCCCGGCTGCGCGGCGTCACCGGCGATTGCCTTGGGGCCGCGTCGGTGCTGGTTGAAACCTATATTTTACTGGCGGGCGCATGTCTCAAATCATTCTGATTCGCCACGGGGAGCCGGCCACGCGAGGGGTGATTCTGGGTGCGGCCGATGTGCAATTGAGCCGGCGCGGGCGTGAACAGGCACGCGAGCTTTCTCGGGAACTGGCCGCCGTGCCGCTACGGGCCGTCTATTCGAGCCCGCTGCGCCGGGCGCTTGAAACAGCGGCCTGTCTGCTCGATCCCTGGCGTCCCGCCGCGGTATTCGATGGCCTTCGGGAAATCTCCTACGGCGCTTGGGACGGGCTGAGCTGGGCGCGGATCCGCGCGCGAAATCCAGAGCTCGCGGAACGAAAACTCGCGAACTGGCTTGGCGTGGACCTTCCCGGCGGGGAGAGTTGGAGCGAATTTGAGGAGCGTGTAAAATCCGCTCTGCGTCTCATCCTCTCCGGCCCGCTTCCCGCTGCGGTGGTGGCTCATGAGGCGGTGAACGCCATCGTCGCCCGGCGTCTTGGCGGCGGCCTGGAGATCGGATTCCATCAGAATTACTGTGAGATGCTCGCTTATGCCATCCATGACAATCGCGCGGACATGTGAACGGATCGCGTCGCTCGAGTTTCCGGACGAGACCCGCCTGCGGTTGGAAGCCCGCTGGGCGGGGCTGACGAAACCGGCCGGCAGTCTCGGTCAATTGGAAGCCGCGGGAACCCGGTATGCGTGCATCCGCAATACCACGGAGCCGTCCCTGGATTCGAAAGCCGTCTACGTCTTCTGCGCCGATCATGGCGTCACCGCGGAAGGGGTGAGCCGCTATCCGCGGGAGGTTACGGCGGAGATGATGAGGAACTTTGTGCGCGGCGGGGCGGCCATCAACGTTCTTTGTCGGATGCACGAAGCCGATGCCCGCATCGTGGATATCGGCGTGGCCGGTCCGAAGGTGGAAGGGGTTCTCGATTACCGGCTGGGCGAGGGCACGGCAAACTTCGCGCTGGAGCCGGCCATGTCCCGCGCCCTGGCTGGGCGCGCGCTGGAAACCGGCATCCGGCTTGCCGATGAAGCAGCCGCGCGCTTCGACATCGTCGGGTTGGGTGAGATGGGCATCGGTAATAGCACGCCGGCGGCCGCTTTGCTTGCCGCGTTCGCCGGTCTGAGCGGCGTCGAGGTAGCGGGCCGCGGCACGGGGCTGGATGACGATGGCGTGGCCCGCAAAGCCCGTGTTATCGATCGTGCTCTCGCTTTGCATCAGCCGCATGCCGGCGACCCGCTCGGCGTGCTCGCCGCTCTCGGCGGATTTGAGATCGCCGGTATCGCCGGCTTCATTCTCGGAGCCGCCGCGCGGCGGCTCCCGGTGATGCTCGACGGCTTCATTTCCTGTGCCGGCGCCCTGATTGCCGTGGCGCTATGTCCGCTGGCGCTGCGGACCTGCCTGTTCTCCCACGTCTCGGCCGAGCAGGCGCACCGGCGGATGCTCGTGTTTCTCGGCGTTGAACCGCTCCTCTCGCTCGACCTCAGATTGGGGGAGGGTACGGGCGCGGTGCTCGGCATCCACCTGGTGGAAGCCGCCGTGCGGCTGCTCACGGAGATGGCGACGTTTGAAGGCGCTCAGGTCAGCCGGGCGGAGTAGTGCGCGGCGTTACGGCCCGGGCGCGAAGAAATCCGGAGGCAGGCTTTCGAGGGTGTGTTCTTTGACGCGGCCTTGCCAGCTCACGGCGCCCGATGCCATCTTGAGATGGTCCAGCAGATTTTGCAGCCCCTTGCGCAGCGCCGCGCCGGTTTCCCCGGTGATGGCCGCGGCTTCGATGGAAATCGCCGGATGGTTTAGCGCCATCGATCGGGGCGCCAGATGCTCAAGCGCCGCCGCCGAAAGGCCGGCGCTGGCAAGATCTGATTCGCGAAGCTCCACCACGTTGGGTATCAGGCTCGCCCTCACCATCGCCTTTGTATATGTCACCAGGCGCGGATCTGCTTTCCCTTCCGGCGGATAGATAAAAGCGTAAGGCCCGGCGGCGGCGCCCTTCACGCCAAGGTGCAAATCAACGACAAACCGCGCCGCCTTCAATAGTTCCTCTTCGTGTGGCAGCCAGGCGCCTTCGGGCGCGCAGGGCTTTTGCTCTTCGCGGATGCGACGGGTGGGAAGTGAAAGTACGAGAATCGTGCCCTGCAGGCTGGAGCGCGGGATGGCGCCGAACACGGCTTCCGCGGCTTCGTGGAAGAGCTTTTCCTCGCTGAAGCCGTGGAACAGAAACGCGATTACCGGCCCCTGCCGCGCGCCCTGAAACACGTGAGCGGCGATGCCGCCGGGCTCGCCGGCGGGGAAACGCGCCGCCGCGCTTTCGCCAGGGGGCACGGAGGGCGTGACCAGCGTAAACGGCGTGGCGGTCGTTACGGCGCGGGCGGGCTTGCGCTGGGCGGCGGTCGCCGGTTTCTGCCTTGCGCGCGGATTCCGGCGTGATTGGGCGTGGACCGGCGGAAGCAATGCGATCACGATCAGGAACAGAAGAAACGAACAATAACTCTCTCGGGCCATCAGATCTCCGCTATGGGGCGCTCCGAGGAAGCGCCTTGTTTTTAGCGTACACGCTAAAACGCCGGTGCCCGGCGTATGGAAGCCATGTCCGCCCGGTGAGAAACGGAATCCGCCGCGGCGGAAGTTGCGCTTTCCAGGGCCGGAATGCTCGAAATTCTCGCTTTATCCAATAGACCATCAAATATCAACCAGGGAGCGAATCAGGTCATAGCCATGATTAGCGGAAGCGCCTCTCGGCCAGCGGGCTTGTTTCGGACCGGAAAATCCCGCCTTCCGGCCCGCGGGAACGCTCGTGTTCATCTGGCCGGAGAAATGTCCACCGGCGCGTTTTCAATCGTGGAATTCTCCGCCACCCCGGATATCCCCGCGCACGATAGCTTCAGCCAAACGGAAGACCGCTTCTTCTGCCTGCTCGAAGGGGAATGGATGGTGCGGATTGGCGAAGATGAGTTCCAAGCCACGGCCGGCAGTTCCTTTCACGCGCCTCCTGGAGTGCCGCACAGTTGCCGCGTGCTGACGCCGTTTGGACGCGCCGTTGTCCTGGTGACCCGGCTGAATCCGCCGCTCCAGGATTGAGCCCCTCCCCTGGATTTGAATCAGCCATTCTTGCACTCCGCCGCTCCGGAGCGGATGTCCGGCTCCGGAGCGGGAGCGCCTCGTGCATGGTTACTGGCCCGGCGGCCGCGGACTTTCCACCAGGGCCAATCGTTCAATCTGAGTCAGTTGGCTCTGGTAAGTCGCGGTGTCCGCGCCCGCGGGCAGAAGCTTGAGGAAAGCTTTCATATGATCCGCGGCTTCCACGTATTTCCGCTGGTTCGCCATGATCAGCGCCAGAAAGTAATCGAGGCGCGGCATGTGATGGCCGGAATCCATTTTGAGCGCTTCCTTGGCGCTTGTTTCGGCTTTCTCGAAATTCTCAAGCTGCAGATTGCTCAGCGCATTCACGTAAAACGCATACGGGAAATCGATCGGATTCATCCGGATCGCCGTGGCTGAGTATTCCTCGGCCCGCTGCCATTGGTTCTCGTTGGCGGCGATGGTGGCGAGCCGCAAGTATGGCGGCAGATACTTGCGGTCCGCGTCAATTGCTTTCTGGTAACTGGCCGCCGCCTCCTCGTTCTTTTTCAGTCCCTCGAGCGCCTGGCCTCTGGCGTACCAGGCAACGGCGTATTCCGGATATAGCTCAACGGCTTTTTCAAGCTGCGGAAAAGCCTTGTCGTATTTCTTCTTGCCCAGTTCCTTCGACCCCTTTTCGTATGCCTTCCTGGCGTCCTTGGGCGCGCTCATCGTGGTCATGCTGATCGTGAAGCCTTCGACGTTGGCCAGCCGCGTCAGGATCAGCGTTCCGATATCGGGGTTGTCGAGAGCCCGCCGTCCGGAAAGCTGCACCACGTTGGAGCGGTATCCCGCCAGACTGGCGCGGATCTCGCATCCCATCAGATCCCGTTCGGTAATCTGCGAGCCCATTCCGCCGGGCGTCCGGCTTCCAGAGCCAAAGGCGCCGCCGCCCCAGTTCGCGGTGCTGGCGTCGGCGAAGACCTGATTATTCCGCCCGAGCTGGATACTGAAATCCCCCTTGGGGCTTACGTATCCTTCCGGAATGGGCTGCCCGTTGCAGATGCGCTCGATCACGGTTTC
>CAZXBZ010000086.1:0-10711 GCA_964639135.1 uncultured Solibacteraceae bacterium
TTAGTGTGAAACAGGCCCGATGACCTGTCAATATTTATTTGAGACGGGACACTAGACCATACCGGCGGATTGATTACCAAGTGCTAAATACTTGACCCATCGGATCCCCAGCTCTAGTGATAGGAAGCTGCAAAAGAATTCCTTTCCGGCCGAGGCTGGCTACAGTTCGCCCATTGTGCCGATCGTATCGCGCCCGGTGTTTCGTTTCGACCGATCTGGGCAATGTCGATCCTGGGGTTGCCCTTCTTGCGGGAGGCAATACCCGTCCGCATCCCGTTCGAAGGAAATTATTCACTGCTACCGCGGGTACACTCCCGTCCTCCCCGGCGGAGCTCCCCGGCAAAACTGGGGGCCTCGACGATGCTCGCGCAAACCCCGAGGGCAGCCGGGTGTCTGTTTGCACTGCCCACGCCGCTATCCGCGGGGGCGATGATAGGAGCATGATGCTCACCAACGAACGCATCGCCCGCATGCTCAATGAAACCGCGGACCTGATGGAGATCGCGCAAGAGGATGGCTTTCGCATCCGGAGCTACCGCAACGTGGCTTCCGCAATCGAGAATTATCCGGAATCCGTGGCGGAGATCCCGCGGGATCCCTCGAAGAAATTCACCGATATTCCGGGCGTGGGCAAGGGGATCGCTCACGTCCTGGCGGAGATTACCGAACGCGGATCGTTTGAGCGCCGGGACGAGGCGCTCGCCCGCTATCCCCTCAGTATTCTCGAACTGCTGAAAATCCAGGGACTGGGGCCGAAGTCGGTGGCGCTTCTCTGGGAGCACTTCCACGCGAGCACGATCGACGAACTCGAGGCCCTTGCGAGAGCCGGCAAACTCCGCGATCTGCCGCGCATGGGCGAGAAACTCGAGGAAAAGGTGCTGCGTTCCATAGAGACCTACCGGCAGGGCGCGGGGCGCTTTCTGCTGAGCTACGGCGAGGAGATCGCCAATGACCTGCGCAACTGGCTGGCCGCGGTGGCGGCGGACGAAAAGATCCACGTGGCCGGCAGCTACCGGCGCGGCAAGGAGACCATAGGCGATCTCGACCTGCTTGTTGAAACCAATGACGCCGAAAGCGTGCTCGAGCGCTTCGTCCATGCGCCGGGCGCCGGGGAGGTGCTGGGGAAAGGCTCGAACAAGGCAAGCGTGAAAATGGGCGCCGAAAATATCCAGGTGGATATGCGGGCGCTCCCGGCGGCCAGCCTCGGGGCCGCGCTGCAATACTTCACCGGGAGCAAGGAGCATAGCATCGCACTTCGCCTGCGGGCGGTGGGCCGCAAGCTCACCCTGAACGAGTACGGGTTGTTCCACGAGGGGGATGACACCCCGATCGCGAACGCAAGGGAAGAAGACGTCTACCATCAGCTGGGGCTGGCCTGGATCCCTCCGGAATTGCGCGAAAACACGGGCGAGATCGAACGCGCCGAGGCAGATACCTTACCAGTGCTGGTCGAGCTTTCGGATATCCGAGGCGATCTTCACATGCACACCGTGGAAAGCGACGGCCACGCCACGCTCGAAGAGATGGCCCAGGCAGCGAAAGCGCTCGGTTACGGCTACATCGCCATCACGGACCATTCGAAGTCGCTCGCGATGACCAACGGACTCGACGAAAAGCGGGCTATCGCCTTCGCGAAAAAGGTGGAGAAGCTGAACCGGGATGGGCATTTGGGAATCCGCGTGCTGGCGGGGCTTGAATGCGACATTCTCGCCGACGGCCGCATGGATCTCGACAACGAAGCGCTGGCGGCGCTCGATATCGTGATCGGCAGCGTGCACAGCCACATGAACCAGGAGAGCGCTGAAATGACGGCGCGCCTGCTGCGAGCGGTGGAAAACCCTTACATGCGCGTCATGGGCCACCCCACCGGGCGGGTGCTGCTGCACCGGGAAGCCTTTCCCTTCGATTTTGACGCGGTCGCGCATGCTTGCGCGAAAAACCGGGTCGCCATGGAAATCAATGGCAGCCCGGAGCGCATGGATCTGCACGATAGCCTGATTCGCGCGGCCCAGACTCGCGGCGTGAAATTCGTGGTGGATACCGACGCCCATCTGCCGCGACATCTCAGCAATATGAAGTTCGGCGTGAAGATGGCGCGCAGAGGCTGGCTCGAAAAGCACGAGGTGCTCAACACGCTGCCATACTCCAAACTGATGAAGGCCCTGCGGCCCAGGCCCGCGTGACTCCGGGGACGAGGCGGACCGCGGCCCGTTAATCGAACCTGCGCTGGCCAGCGCCCGAGAGGATGCGCTCGAGCTTCTGAACGGCGTCTCCCTGCCCTGGGCGCGCATATTCGAAAACGGCGCCCTGCGCGAGCAAAATCTCCTGTAATTTTTTCACATCAATCTCGTGCGGCGGTTTGCCCGATTGGTGCGCGAGGCTCGCCGCGACGCCGGCCGCATGGCCGATAATCATCCATTGCGGTTCCATGCGCATCGACGCAAAGGCGATATGGGAGGCGGAGAACGGCACGGGCGCGAGAAGATTGACGCACTCGCCGCGCTTGGGCAGCATGACCCTGTAGGAGATCTGGTACGGATTCACCGCTACCTGCACGTCGCCCTCGTTTTCGACAAGACCCTTTTCATTCACGATGCGTTGGATGTTGTGCGAATCGCTCTGATAGCTGCCCATGCCGATCGCATCCGGCTTGCGGAGATCGGTTTGCAAGTCTTTCTGGGTGGCGACGAACTCACCCACCATGCGGCGCGCCTCGCGGACATAGAGCTGGTGGGGCCAGTTGTTCGTATCCTCGTATTCGTCGCGGGCGAGGCCCCATTCCCGGATTTCCGCCTGGAGTGTGGGCGGGACGCGAGGGTCATTGGCCAGGAAGTAATACAGGCCCTGCTGGTAAAGGATATGGTCATTCCAGATGCGCGCGCGGGTGGCATAGTCGCCGTCGGGGTATTCCCAGTTCTTGCCGATGTAATCGGAAGAGAAGCCGCCCCGGTTGTTGATATCCGCTTTGCGGTTGGGGATGCGGCGCAGCAGCGAGACTTCGTTAAACACGGGCGCGCGGTTCAGGCGCTTGACCTCCCCCGCGAGATAGAGAGCGAGCAGTTCATAACGGGCGGGGTCGTAACCCTCGGGCTTCGGCCATGGGATCCGGTTGCCGGGATCGTTCGAGGCGATCACCCGGAAGTTGTAAGCCTGCACCTTCGCGTCGCCCTCGCCGGGGATGCCGCGCGGGTTGTCGCCGATCTCCGGGTAGAGTTTGCCCGCGGCGTCCCGCGCTGGAATCGGATAGAGAAACTGGTGGTATTTCGTTTCCGCGCGAATCCCCGCCAGAGATTCCCCGTATTGCTTCACTCCCTCGCGGCCCACGGTGTAGGAGACCCTGGCCTGCGCCATGAGGTCTCCCTCGTAGGTGCCGTCGGCGAAGAGCGGAGCGCTGAAGCTCGCTCCATTTTCCATTTCGATCGAGCGAATCCGGCCGCCGGCCATCGAGACGCCGGTTTTCTCTTTCAGCCGGTGCCAGAGGAAAAGCGTCACGTTCGCTTCATTGAGCATCTCGAGAAAGACGCTTTCGGCGACGCGCGGCTCCGGCATCCACGCGAACGTGTTCAGGTGCTGGCCCACATCGTAGCGGCGTCCAGCGCGCATGTAGAACTCAAGAGCCATGCCGCCGATCACCTCGCGGCGGCCCACGTCGGTGCCCGAAAGACCTCCGCTCACCATGCCGCCAACGTGGCCGCGCGGTTCGAGCAGCGCCACCTTCATGCCCTGGCGGGCGGCCGCGACGGCGGTGGTGACACCGGCCGCGGTTCCTCCGTAGACCACGAAATCGAACGCCTGCTCCGCGGGTGCGCCCGCGGAGTTCCGCACCGCCGCAAGCGGAGCCGCGACGGCTCCCGCCGCCAGAAGAGTATGAAAGTCACGCCGGTTCATTGCAGATCCTCCGGCTATCTTAGCCGATTCCCCGGAGCACGCGAGATAACCCGCGCGTCTCCGAGGCGTCTCGCATGGATGTAGGGGCGGATTGTTGACAGGTATTGCGCCGCGCGCTATCGTCGATATTATGCGTACCGACCGGACGGTCGGTACGCGTGACTGGTATGAGCAGCGATAAGAGAGCCGTCTCGCGGGTCCGCCCCGCGGGCGCGGCACGGCAGCGCGAGGCGGCGAAAGCGGCGATCCTCCAATCGGTAACGCGAATCATCGCGGAAGAGGGCGCGGATGCTCTGACAATCGATGAAGTCGCCAGATCCGCGGCAATGAGCAAGGGCGGCGTGCTGCACCACTTCCCGAGCAAGGAGGCGTTGCTGCTCGCGGCCATCCGGCATGATCTCGACTTGTTTGACGAAACGGTTGCCCGCCTCCAAAGCTCGGACCCCGCAATGCCCGGCGCATACACACGCGCCTATCTTCGCGCCTGCGCGGAGAGTTACGGACAGCCTTGCGAAGAGGGGCTGGCCTTTCTTCATCAGTTTCGATCCATCCCATCGACCGTTGAACTTGTCCGCGCATACAAGGAGCGCTGGCGGCAGCGAATCGAAAAAGATGGGCTGGCGCCAGCAACCGCCCACACTATATGGTACGCGGGCGTAGGCATCTGGCTCGCGGCAACCACCGCGGAAAAGAAACCGGAAAGTTTCGAAACGATGATTGACTGCCTGCTTCATATGGCGGGAGCCGATAGAGGCTGTTGGTGTAGCAATCCAGGTTCCGGGCGTGGCAAGCCGCGCTGATGAGGTCAAGACAAATGATGGTAACAACTGAATCCACCGAGGGAAGCGTGCGGCCACGGTTCCGTGAATGGCTCGATTTTGCCGGCGCAACCGCGGCGGCTCCGGGAGGCAAGCGGCGCTTCCGGGGCGCCGGCGCCATCGCGGGGGGCGTGGCCCTCCTGGCGGCCCTGCTCACTGGCTGCGGCGCGAACTCCGCGCCGGCCGGTCCGCAAGGCATGCCGCCTCCAACGGTGGAGGTGGCGCCGGTTGTAACGGAGAGCGTGGAGCTGCACAGCGAATGGGTGGCCACCGTGGACGGCAGCGTCAACGCCCAGATTCAACCGCAAGTTACCGGATATCTCATCCGGCAGAACTACCGCGAGGGATCGTTCGTTCGCCAGGGGCAGGTTCTCTTTGAGATTGACCCGAGGCCCATGCAGGCGACGCTGGACCAGGCACGCGCCGTACTTTCCCAGGCCGAAAGCGCGGTGGCCCAGGCCGAAAGCGCGGTACTGCAGGCGGAAAGCGAAGTAGCACAAACCGCCGCCCAGTTACGCAAGGCGGAACTCGACGTAAAGCGCGACGAGCCCCTGGCCGCGGCTCGCGCGGTTCCCCAGAGCCAGCTCGATACCGAACTGCAAGTTCTGGCGGCCACGCAGGCGGCGCTGGAAGCGGGCAAGGCCCGAGCCGCCACCGCCAGGGCCGCTGTGAAGACGGCGCAATCCGGCGTCATGGCGGCACGCGCCAGCGTGGAGCAGGCGGAATTGAACCTCGGGTTTACCAGGGTGGAGTCATTAATCGACGGCATCGCCGGAGTAGCTCAGACGCAGATTGGAAATCTGGTGAACACCGACACCGTGCTAACTTCCGTCTCCAAGGTGGACCCGATCCGCGTCTACTTCCCGATCAGCGAGAGCGAATATTTGGCTCTGATGGCTCCTTCTGAAGGCAATGGCCAGCGGAACCTGCTGCGCGGCGTCAAGGGTTCGCTCGAGTTGATTCTGACGAACGGCTCGGTGTACCCGCATCGGGGAAGCGTGGTGTTCGCGGACCGGGAAGTGGACGCGCAAACCGGAACCATCCGGATCGCCGCCGAGTTCGCCAACCCCGGAAATGTGCTCCGGCCTGGCCAGTTCGGACGGGTTCGAACCGTATCCGCGGATATTCGCAACGCGCTGCTTATCCCGCAGCGCGCGGTCACGGAGGTTCAAGGCCAGCCACAGGTGGCCGTGGTGGACGCGGAGAACAAGGTGCAGACCCGCGTGGTGACACTCGGGCCGGCGATCGGGACCCGCTATATCGTTGAGAGCGGCCTGAAGGAAGGCGAGCAAGTTGTGGTGGAAGGCGTGGGCAAGGCATTCAACGGTTCGACGGTGTCGGCCACGCCCGCGGCGGCCGGGGATGAATCCGGCAGGAAGGCGAACTAAGGCGTGTCCAGATTCTTTATCGACCGGCCGATTGTCGCGATGGTGATCTCCATCGTGATGGTGATTGTGGGAGCGGTGGTGTTACAGCGGCTGCCTGTTGCTCTATTTCCCGAAATCACTCCACCGCAAATCATGATTTCCGCGACGTTCCCCGGCGGTGATGCCAAGACCATCGAGGAATCCGTCACCGCTCCGATTGAACAGCAAGTCACGGGCGTCGACCACATGCAGTACATGACGTCGACGTCGGCCAACAACGGCATGGCCAGCATCACGGTGACCTTCGACATCGAGACGGATCCGGACGTCAACCAGATTCTCACCCAATTGCGCACGTCCCAGGCCGCTCCCCAGTTGCCCGCCGAAGTGAACATGACGGGTCTTGTCGTCGAAAAATCCCTGAGCTCTCCGTTGATGTTCATCAACCTTTATTCGCCGGATGACTCACGAGACCCCATCTTCCTGACGAACTACGCCACCATCAGCATGGTGGATGAGCTGACGCGGGTGGATGGAGTGGGCCGCGTGCAGGTCTTCGGAGCAGGTCAGTATGCCATGCGCGTCTGGGTGAAGCCGGATCAGCTCGCGAAACTCGGCGTCACCGTTTCCGATGTCATCGGCGCCATCCAGGAGCAGAACCGCGTGAATCCCGCGGGGAAGATCAGTGCGGAACCCGGCCCTCCGGGGAAGCAATTCACCTTGACGGTGATGGCTCAAGGACGGTTCACGACCCCCGAGGAGTTTGAACGGATCATTCTCCGCTCGCAGCCCGATGGCTCCACACTGCGCCTCGGGGATGTGGCTCGCGTGGAGATGGGCGCGCAAAATTATGACACAATTACCCGGTCGAACGGACGCGCCTCCACCGCGATGGCAATCTACCAGTTGCCCGGCTCCAATGCCGTCGACACCGCGCTCGGAGTGAAGGCAAAGCTGAAGGAACTCGAAACGCGCTTTCCGAAAGGCGTGGCGCTGACGCTGACCCTGGATACGACAAAGAACATCACCCAGGGCATTTACGAAATCGTGGAAACGCTCGGGATCGCGCTCGTGCTGGTGGTGCTGGTGGTTTATCTCTTTCTGCAAAGCTGGCGAGCCACCCTGATCCCGCTGCTCGCGGTTCCGGTTTCGCTGGTGGGAACCTTCATCGTTTTCCCGCTGCTGGGCTTCTCCGTAAACACTCTCTCGCTCTTCGGCCTTGTGCTCGCGATCGGCCTTGTCGTGGATGACGCCATTGTGGTGGTGGAGGCGGTGGAACACCATATCGAAGAAGGGCTTTCGCCACGCGAGGCATCGCTGCAGGCGATGCGAGAAGTCTCGGGGCCGGTGGTCGCGATTGCGTTGATTCTGGCCGCGGTCTTCGTGCCCACGGCCTTTATCCCAGGCATCACTGGGCGTCTCTACCAGCAGTTCGCGATTACCATCGCGATCTCCGTGGCAATTTCCGCGTTCAACGCACTCTCTCTCAGCCCGGCGATGTGCACATTGCTGCTGAGCCGCAAGAAGGCTTCGCATGGGCGCCTGGAGTGGTTTTTCAACTGGTTCAACCGCGTGTTCAAGGTGGGAACGGATCGCTATATCGCGATCAGCCACGGCATGATCCGGAAGATGGCGCTCAGCCTCATCCTGCTCGCGGTGGTGACGGTGCTGGGCGTCGGCATCGGAGCGAGTCTGCCAAGATCGTTCCTGCCCGATGAAGACCAGGGCTACCTGCTGCTGGTGATGCAGATGCCGCACGCTTCATCGCTCGAGCGGACAAGCGAGGCGGCCCGCAAGATTGAAGAGCGCATCAAGGATATCCCCGGCATTGCCAACATCGTGAGCGTTTCGGGGTTCGACCTGCTTGGCGGCGTGATGAACACGTACAACGGCGTGTTCTGGATCACCCTTGACGACTGGAGCGAACGCAAAGCGCCAAACCTCCAGTTCAACGCCATCCAGGGAGCCGTAATGGGCACTATCTCACAGGTTCCCGACACCATCGCCTTTCCCCTGGCGCCCCCGCCGATTCCCGGAGTGGGAAACACGGGCGGCTTCACCTTTATCCTTGAAGACCGTTCCGGAGGCGATCCGGAGGAATTTACCGCGAACGTGAACACATTCATGAACGCGATCCGCCAGCGAAAAGAGCTGGTGGGCGTCAGTTCCTCCTACTTGCCGGACATTCCACAGCTTTACGTGAATGTAGACCGTGAAAAGGCCGCGCGCCAGGGCGTCGACATCGCCAGCATCTACAACACGCTGCAGACCTTCATGGGCGGCTCCCTCGTCAACTATTTCAACCGCTTCGGACGGCAGTGGCAGGTCTATGTCGCGGCTGAAGGCGACTATCGAATGCGGGCGGAGGATGTGTCGCAGTTCTACGTTCGCAATTCCGCGGGAGGCATGGTCCCGCTGAGCGCCTTCGCGGATATCAGCAGCCGCACGGGCCCGGAATACAACTTCCGCTACAACGAGTACCGGGCCACGCAGATTTATGGATCGGCCGCGCCGGGCTATAGCTCGGGGCAAGCCATGGAGGCTCTGGAGGAGACTTTCGCGCAGACCATGCCCGCGCAGATGGGCTTCGACTACAGCGGTATGTCCTACCAGGAGAAGCGGGCCGCCGAGGGAATCTCGCCGGTTACAATTTTCGGCCTCTCGATTCTCTTCGTTTTCCTGATTCTGGCGGCGCAATACGAAAGCTGGTCGCTCCCATTTAGCGTGCTGCTGGTGACGCCGGTGGCGGTGCTGGGCGCGTTTCTTGCGCTCTGGATGCGCGGATTCGACAACGATGTGTACGCGCAGATCGGTCTCGTGATGCTTATCGGACTGTCAGCCAAGAACGCGATTCTGATCGTGGAATACGCGAAGCGGGAGTATGAGACCGGCAGCAGCCTGGTGGATGCCGCGCTTGGAGCGGCGCGTCTGCGGCTGCGCCCGATTCTGATGACCGCGTTCGCGTTCATCCTGGGCTGCGTGCCGCTGGCGATTGCAAGCGGCTCCGGCGCGATCTCACGCCGCGTCTTGGGCTCCGCCGTAATCGGCGGCATGCTCGCGGCCACCATGATCGCGGTATTCCTGATCCCGGTGTCGTTCGTCTTTGTGGAGCGGCAGATGGCGCGATTCTCGAAAAAGAAGAAATCCAGCCAATTGATTGAGGAAGGAGACCCGGCATGAGCGGCGTGTTCCCCCGCCGGTTTCGCATGCTGCTGCTCGTGAGCGCCGCCGCTCTGGGCGCGGGGTGCGCCGTGGGGCCGAAATACCAGCGGCCCGCCGTCAGCGCACCCGGCCAATTCCGCGGAACCGCGGCGGCGGAAGCCTCGAAAGAATCCCTGGGCGATGAGCAATGGTGGCGGGTATTCCAGGACGAGACGCTCCAGAAGCTTATCCGCGCCGCCCTTGACGAGAGTCCGACGATAGAGATCGCGGCCGCGCGCGTTGCCCAGGCGCAAGCCCAGGCCGGGATTACACGGGCGGATCAATTCCCCTCCATCGGCGCCGCCGGGGCGGTGGGCCGGCAGAAGACCGCGGGCATGAGCGTCTTCCCCGGCTATGAAGCGAACAGCGCCCAGTTGGGACTTACCGCCATCTGGCAGCTCGACTTCTGGGGCCGCTACCGGAAAGCCACCGAAGCCGCCCGGGCTGAGATGATGGCCACCGAGTGGGGGCAAAAAGCCGTCGTCGCGACGCTCGTGGCAAACGTCGCTTCCGCCTATTTCCAATTGCGGGAGCTCGACCTGGAACTGGACGTCTCCCGCCGGACGCTTGAGGCGCGGCGAGAATCCCTCGAACTGAACCGCACGCTTGAAAAGGGCGGCGCGATCTCCCTGATGGACGTCCATCAAGCCGAGATCCTGGTGGAGCAAGCCGCCACGCGCATTCCGGATCTTGAAACACGCATCGCGCAACAGGAGAACCTGCTCAGCATGCTGCTCGGGCGCAACCCCGAAGAGATCGAGCGGGGCCGGCGGATCACCGAACAGCCGCTACCGCCGGATATTCCCGCCGGATTGCCGTCCGAACTCCTCGAACGCCGTCCCGATCTTCAGCAGGCCGAATGGCAACTCGTGGCGGCGAACGCACGCATCGGGGTAGCGAAAGCAGCGTGGTTCCCCCAGATTTCCCTGACGGGAAGCGGCGGGTATCAGTCGTTCGGGATCGAAAATCTTTTCGACTCGAAAGTGTATAACACCGGGCTGAACCTCACGCAATCGATCTTCGAGTTCGGGCGCATACGCTCCGGCGTGCGCTTGAGCGAGGCTCGGAAGGAAGAACTCGCCGCGACTTACCGCCAGGCGGTACAGCAGGCATTTCGCGAAGTCTCCGACGCTCTGGTTGCGTCGGGCAAGAGCCGCGAATCCCGGGAGCGGCAATTCGCCCTGCGGGAGGCCGCCTCGCGGGCGGCGGCCCTTTCGGACATTCGCTACCGCGGCGGCGTCACCACGTATCTCGAAGTGTTGCAGAGCCAGACGAGTCTCTTCGACGCGGAGATCGGGCTGGCGCAATCGGAGCTAAATGAACGGCTCGCCATCGTGCAGCTTTACGCGGCGCTGGGAGGCGGCTGGCGGCAATAAACCAGCCGGTGGCAGCCGCCGCGGGGCGTTCTTCCGCGATGGCCGCGAGCAAAAAACGGGC
>CAZXBZ010000087.1:0-10705 GCA_964639135.1 uncultured Solibacteraceae bacterium
CTTCGTTGGGTCGAACAAGACTCTCCGGATAGCGCTCGTTCAAACGCCGAAGTTGATATGCTGCTTACTGACGAGCCTGGGGAGTCCCCCGTCCGGCTTCAGCCGGCCGGGAAACCCTCCAGCATAAATATGCTGCCTTCCGGTTCGAAATTCCGCCTCGAACAGGTACCTTCCGTCGAGGCCAGTGATGTTAGCCGGATCGTCGGCTATTTGAGTCCCGCCACTTCCGCGGCGGATCGTTTTCGGCTCCTGCGAATGCGGCTGAGAATGCTCCGGTCACTCGCTCCGCTCAAGACAATTCTTGTTACCTCGCCGCTCCCCCAGGATGGAAAATCGACGGTATCGATGAATCTGGCGATGACGCTGACGGAGAAGCGTTCGAAGAATGTCTTGTTGATTGACTTCGACCTCCACCGCGGCAGTGTTACCGAACAGCTCAACCTGGAAGATGCCAGGGGTGTCTCGGAGTGCCTGCAATCCGGCGCGGATCCGTTGGCGCTGATTCGCCGCGTGGATCCACTTGGGTTCTTCGCGCTCTCGCGCGGTGGTTGCGGCTCGGACATTCCATCCGAATTACTTCTCCCCTCGGCATTGACGCCCTTCTTTGCCGCCATCGTCCCTGAATTCGACTGGATAATTATTGATTCACCGCCGGTACTGCCGCTTGCCGACGCGCTCTCGATCGCACAGTCCACCGATGGAACGCTGCTTGTCGCGCGCGCGGGAAAGACTCCGGCGAAAGCAGTGGAGGAGGCGATCGGACTTTTAGGCCGTAAATCCTTACTGGGGATTTTGCTGAACGGTGCGGAAGAGCGGCACAAGGGCTACTACAAGTATCAAAGCTATTATAAGGACCGCAAGTAGCGGCATCTCATCCGTCTTTTATCGTTGAGTCCGTACCCGGTTTGCTGGGGGATTCTTCAACAAGCTCGCCAGCCACCTCGCCTCTTCTTCCTTCCTCAATCACTGCCCGTTGGTGAGTCCAAGCGGGAATCCGCCGAGTCGCGGATTCCCGCTCGGGGTCGCCCCCTCCAAGGTGAGTGCCCGCGTGATGCCACGTGGGTACTCACCGCGCACAAGCGTTCATCGAACCGTCACCGCCGCCGGTGTCTGGGCGCTTCAGTAAGTGCTCACGGATGCCTGGTTGGAATACGTACTCTCCATTCCCTGTTCGTCAACCGAAGTTGCAACGTAGTAATAGGTCCGGCCGGCTTGCACGCTGTCGTCGGCGTACGAGGTGCCGGCCACCGTCGTCGGATTGATTCGGGCGTAGGGTCCCGCGGAGGATGTCGCGCGATAGAGGTTGTAGCCGATCACTCCGGAAGACGGGCTGGACCCCCATTGAAGCGAAACAACTGGCGGAGGCGGGGGCAGCGCGGTTCCGCTGAAGTTTATTCCCGTCACCGAAGCGGAGGATACCGTAACCGAGGCGGTGGCCGGAGTGAACGTATACCCGGTCATACTGGGTGAAACAACATACCTGCCATTCCCCAATCCGGTAAAGGTATACCGTCCGCGGGAATCGGTCGTTGTGGTTCCGGCCGTCGGACCGGAAAGCGAAAGAGTCGCACCCGAGCCCTGAACCGTGCCCGAGATGGTATACGTGACCGCCGGTGGCGGCGGAAGGGCCGTTCCCGTGAAGTTCACTCCCGATACGGAAGCAGTCGAGATGCGAACCTGCGTGTTGCCAGGAGCGAAGGTGTAACCCGCCATGCTGGGCGTAATCGTGTAGTTTCCACTGGCCAATCCGGTGAATGTGTACTTTCCTTGCCCATCCGTGGTTGCCGTTCCAGTTTTGGCGCCGGATAGCGAAAGGGTGGCCCCCGCGCCTTGAACGGTGCCGGAGATGGTGTACGTGGCTGGTGGAGGAGACGAAGGCGCGGTTTGCGATTCCGGTAGGAAGACAACATCAACCCAGTAGTTGCTGTCGTGCCATGTCCCGGTCGGGAACCGCGCGGAAGAGCCGTATGCGTAAACACCCGCGCCAGGGTTGGAGACGGCCAGCGGCGGAGAATTTACGCCCGCCCAGGGATAAAACTCATCCACCGCGTAATTGCCGCGCGGCGCAAAGTACGAGACAACGTACGTTGTATTCGAGGAAATGGTCACCGGTGTCGAAAAGCGAGCTTCCTGCCATCCGGAGGCGGTTTCATTCGAGAAAGTTACTTGGGCAAGTTTGCCGCCACTGCTTGACCACAGATTCCCCACGTGAGTTCCATTGTTGCCCGGCCCCTTGTAAAAGCGTACTCCGGCCACCTGGCCGCTCTTCGATGTACGGAACCTGAGGCCAAGGGTGATGCCCGAGGTATCGCTGGTCTCCGCCTTCACGGCGGGCACGCTTGCGTCGGACCATAGATTCAAGCCTTCCGCCTGCTCCGGCTCCGATGAAGCGGCATCCGCCGTGAAAAGCACATCGACCCAGTAGTTGCTCGCATTATTGGCACTCGCCGGGAATCGCGACCCCGAACCGTAAGTGTAGACGCCGGGCGCGGAGCCGCTTACGCGAAGCGGGGGTTTTGATGCCGAGCCCCAGGCAAAATTCGTGTTGACCGCGTAACGCCCCCGGGACGCCGTGTATGAGATAACGTAGGGTGTTTTCGCGGTGATTTTCACGGGCTTGGCGAACCTGACCGTCTGCCATCCCGTTGCGCTTTCGTTCGTGAAGGTCGCGCTTGCCAGCATTGAACCGGATGCTGACCATAAATGCCCAGTGTGAGTTCCGGTATTTCCTCTTCCTTTGTAAAATCGCACGCCGGTCACACTTCCGGCGACATCGGATGTGAATTGAAGTCCGAGCGTTACTCGCTTGGTGTCGTTCGACGCCGCCGTCGCGGGCAGCGCGGAGCTTGTCCAGAATGATGACTCGGCCGAAGCGCCCGCGCAAAGACTAAGTGTGAGCAATATCAGATAAAAATGATGGCGTTTCATAATGTCCTTTCGAATGCCCGTGCATTGGCTCGGCCATTTCGGCGCGAGCCGTATTAAGAGATATCGACCTCATTACCTGAGTTCTGAGTCTGGACACACTTCGGGCGTCCACCCCCTGGGCGCTGTGGTCAATATGTCTGTAGACACACTGCTCCTAGTGGCCTGTACGGGCTGGAGCAGAGAATCGGCGTCAGTTCACTGGCGTCGATGCTTGGTTGGAATAGGCGCTTTGGAGGCCCCCGCTATCAATAGCGGTTGCGTAGTAATAGTAAGTATTGCCAATGGATACATTCGTATCTGTGTACGTGGTCGCGGCCACTGGCTTGGGAGTGATCTTGGAATATGGCCCGGCTGAGGAGGCTGCCCTGTAGAGGTTGTATCCCACTACATTCGGCGAAGGGCTGCTATTCCAGGTCAGGAGGACGCTGCGCGGAGCTGGGGGTAGCGCGGTCCCGCTGAAATTAATCCCGGTAACCGATGCGGATGCGATGGTCACCGAGGTGGAAGAAGGTGAAAAACTATAGCCGGTTCGGCTCGGAGAAATCACATAGAGACCGTTCGAGAGGCCCGTAAATGTGTAGTCTCCCGAAGCATTTGTCGTCGCCGTCCCGGTTTTCGGCCCGGAAAGCGAAAGAGTCGCTGATGAGCCGGATACCCGCCCGGAGATCGAATAAGTAGCGGGTGGCGGCGGGGCCGCACTGGGGAGAAAGACGACATCCACCCAGTAATTACTGTTGTTCCAGGATGTGTTTGGAAACGTGGTGGTGCTCCCGTAGGCATAAACTCCTGAACTGCCTGAAGATGCATGGAGCGGTACGGAATTCAGATTCTGCCATGCATATAATTGATCTTCCGCGTAGTTCCCGTTCGGAGCGAAATAAGAAACAACGTATGTGGTATTGGCCGAAATAACGATGGGCGTCGCAAAGTTGGCTTGCTGCCAGCCGGAAGCGCTGCTCTCGGCGAAAGAGACTTGGCCAAGGATCGTACCCGTGCTGGACCATAACGTCCCCACGTGATTTCCCGTGTTGCTGGCCCCCTTGAAGAATCGGATCCCAACAACTTGCCCTGGAACGTCCGACGTGAAACGCAATCCTAAGGTGATGCCGGCTTTATCCGTGGTTACCGCCTCCACGGCCGGGGCGGCCTGCGGCTGCCAAAAGCTGCGGAGATTGGGATTCGCTGGCGGATCGGCCGGCAGTGTCACCGTTGCGGTTGCGGCGGCGTCCGGGTTCGCGGCACTGCGGACTGCTACTTGCACGGCTTGTTGAACGGACACGGAAGCGGGCGCGGTGTAGATCGCACTGGCGCCGTTTATTGCAAGTGTTCCTACATTCGGAGTAATCGTCCAGGTCAGCGGCGAACTCGTGTTGCCGTTCACTTGCGCGGTAAATGTTTGCGACGAACCTGCTCTCACGGTGGCCGTGGACGGGCTGATGGAAAGCGAAATCACATCCGGCGGGGTGAGGGTAATGAGAGCGGTGGCTGTTTTGGTAGTGTCGGCGGCGCTCCTCGCGGTGACTGTAATCACCTGCATCGTATTAACAGTGGATGGCGCCACATAGCGTCCGCTCGTGCTGATCGTTCCTACCGCCGGTGAGATTGCCCAGCTCACGGCCGTGTTCGAGGTGCCGGTAACGACAGCGGAGAACTGCTGAGATCCGCCTCCGCGCAGATTCGAAGTAGCTGGCGATAGCGTAACCGAAACGGTGCTGGGCGCTGGACCCGGATTTGTAAAGGCAGCCTCGGCGACTCCTGAGTACGCGGACATGCCCCACGTGTTGAAGGCCTGGATTCGATACTTGAAGTTCCTGCTATCTCCCAGCCCCCGGTCGTCAAATGAGTTGCTAGCCCCATCGACAGCGGCGATCTGCCTGAATCCTCCGCCATCGTCGGATCGCTCGATCAGGTATCGGGAGGCCGCTGGTCCAACGCCGCTCCAACTCAGGCGGATCATATCGTTTCCCAGCGGGTTCGCCGTCACGTTACCGGGCGCGCCGGGCGCCGGCGCCGCCGGACCGGCGACGGCGACAGTTACCTCCTGCCTGCTCTGGATGCCACCGATCTCCACGGTTAATGGGAGGTTACCGCCGTATGGCAGGCTCGGGGGAACGATGGCGTTAATCTGTGCAAAGCCATTCACGTTGCCGGGCGCTGAACCGGCGTAGAGCAGTTCCGCCTCGTACCCGGCAATCCGAACCTTTACCGGCAAAGTCAGGGAGGTCGCGTCCCAAATGATTCTCCCGTCCACTCCGCCGATATTTATCGGTCCCTCTCCGGTTAGGTAGAACGTGATCCAACTCCCGCGGTTGGCGGGGTGGGAGGCGTCGTTATAGTTCCCATCGGAATTTGTCGTTGCCGCCTGGCCCTTGCCTGATGCGTCCGCGGTGAAGATGCCGGGCATCGATGGGGTTACCGGCATGTTCCAAGAATTTGAGGTCGCCCCGTTCACTACCACTTGAAAGCGCGTGGACGGCAGTTGGGAGATGCCATACGGAACCATCGCGGAAAGTTGGTACTTAGAAACATAAATAAGCGGACATGGCAGGCCACTGGCAAAGATCTGGACACCTTCGAGCGAGTTCACGAGCTTCCCGTCGCTGCCGACCTTCAGGTGGGTTAATTGGTCGGGGCCAAGGTCCGTGCCAAAGATTACGATCATCTCTCCGGGAGAAACGCTCTGGTCCGCGTAACTCGCCACGTTCATGACTGCATGGATTGTTGGCGGGCCTGATTGAGCAAGCGCGGGGGAGAACCACTCACTGGCAAAGATAAAGATCAGGGCAAACAGGAGTGCCCCACGAGAAGACAGGGTGACTTTCGGCGACATTTCGATCGATGGTCTCGTTCCTGGCGCATTCGTTGCATCGATGCGCTCGTTTTTCCTGGGTTACTCTCATCGGCCCCGCCGTTTGTTGCCTCACGGGGTAGACGAAGGACCATACACGCAACATTATCGATGATTAGTTATAGAACATACAGTACGAAAGTACAGCGAAATAGTACTGTTTTTGGCTCCTCTCGATCTTGCGTTTCGACCTCCATTAGTGTACCGCATGAGAATCGGCGAATTTCGTGTAACATAATTAACTTTCAGAGAACGTAACAAGCGATATCAATTTGAGAAGAAAAAACGAAACCAAGTGGTCTTGTTTTGGCTTTGGTTGAAAGTTAGGTTCGGAGTCTGCTAATGGATGATATTTATAAATCATTAAATATTTATCTTGTGGAACCCTGGCTGGCGGAGATTGACTTTTGGATGCCGAGCGCATCACCACCCTCGTTAATCTCTCTCGTTGCTTAGGTCCGCTTCCGCCACGGATGGTTGCCATTGTGTCGAGATGTCTTGTCCTCGCACGGCTCCAGAACTATCGGATAAATACCTCTCAAGTACTAGTCGAGCACGCGGCGGTCTCCCGGCCATGTGCCGCTTTCGTACGCAAAAGAGGATCGTCCAGTAACCGCGGAGGGCAGGGGCTTTCGGAGAGACTCGGCGCTGAACTTGTGAATCAATCTCCCGGCCGCGCTGACGCGGGATCAAAGGTCAATCCGTGTGAGGGGTGTCGAAAGGTGGGATGTTGTAGAATCTCGGCGAAACGGCTCCATGGTGCGTGACGTGGAATTCCATGTCTGTGCGAGAAACCAAGTACACGGCGGACTGTTTTGTTTGGCCAGTCCGTTAGGTTGTTTTACTGGAAATCGGACGGGCTGGCGAACTCACGGCCTCCCGGGCCTTTGCCATTGGCTTTATACCTGTCCGGTGCAAAACGAAGTTAGCGCGCACCTAAACGAACGCCCACGACAAGGTTGTGGGCGTTCGTGATACTCGCAAGACTGGGGAGGAGGTTTCCGTGGCCTTCGGCTAGGCGCTGACTTGCTCTCTTCGCCGGCGGAAGAAAATAATTAGCCCGATCCCGGCGAGCATGTGAATCCCCCACAGAATAGTAACCGACCCTTCGGGTGTGCGGATCGTGAGGAACTCTTGGGGTGCGAGCGTGTCGGCGTTACGCCGTGTTATTCCCGCCGGTGAGTAGATCACCAGACTGGAGTTCTCAACGTTCTCATAAGCCAAGGCGGAGTCCCGATACGCAAGTGCCGCCGCTTTGTCCGCCGCATTCGTGATGACATTGAACACGGAGTCGTTGAAAACTCCCCATAGCGCAAAGGCTATTTGGCGCTTTGCCGTGCTGTTATCCGCACTGTACGCAAGCATTAGCTCTTCGAAGAGATATGCCGCTTGGTTATATAGCTTCTGGGCGGAGACTTCTCCCACCAGGGATGCCTGCCGGGTCGCGGAAAGGTCGCCACCGCTTTGGCTGACGTTCGCTGTCCAAAACTGGTTTACTTGCGCTTCGATGAAGAAATCCGCGCAAACGACAAGCCCGAAATTCGAGTCGTACGGGCCGATATAGACTCCGCCTTGCGTAGTGCTTGCTGTCACGCCATTCCCGATGCCAGTCAGCACCATCTGCACTTGATCGGCCTGAGCCAGCGGAGCCGCGCAGAGGACCGCCGCTAATCCTAATACCTTGAGCCAGCCTAGCCTCGGCTTCATTCCGATGTCCTCCTAAGGCGTTCGCCTCTACAGATAAAAATATAGCGAGCGCTGAATGCTTCCGCATCCTATAACAACCCTATCGTGGCAGATAAACCAATTAGCATCAAGAAAAATCGAGGTAGGCGGTTCACATCTGGTACTAAAGTACTAGTTTTCGCTTCGTGCGCTGGAATGTCACGATTTCGCCTTGACAGCCGCGTTTGACGCGTCCTTATAGTAAAGTAGAATCGCTGGAGTTAATTTTTACTAATTCTCTCAACAACTTAGCGGAAATTCGCGTTTCGGAAAACAACGAGAAAGGTAGGTGGAGCGTCATGGATTGTACTCGAATTGTTCGAATCGCGGCGGTTGCCGCGGCGCTCCTGATCATGCTGGCTTGTTCTGGCAATCCGGAGACAAGGAAGGCAAACCATCTACAGATCGGGCAAGAGTACTTAAAGGCGAACAAGTTCGACGAAGCGAGTTTGGAGTTTCGTAATGCGGTGAAAATCGATCCGGAGTTCGCGGAGGCTCACTACCAGCTCGGCTTGGCGTATCTCGGCATGGGTAACCAGGAAGGGGCTTTCGCGGCGTTCTCAAGGGCCGCCCAATTGCAGCCCGCGAATCGGGAGATGCAGCTTCGCTACGCCGAGATGCTCATCTCGCGCAAGGAGTTTGATAAGGCTGATGAAATCCTGAAACAGGCCCTGGCGGCAAACCCGGATGAGTCGGCGGTCCACGCGCTCCTGGGGCGGATGTATTTCCTGAAAGGTCAGGCCACGGAAGCGGTTGCCGAGTTCCAAAGGGCCGTGGAACTTGCGCCGTCACGTTTGGAGTATGCCTCCGCGCTTGGCGCAATCCTCCTCGCGACGGGGCGCGCCGGTGAAGCCGGGGACACGTTTCGTAAGGCGGTGGAGGCGAATCCGGCGTCCGCCCAGGCGCGGACCGAACTGGCGCGGTTCCACTATTCGCGGCGGAACTTTGAACAGGCAGAATCTGATGCGAAAGCGGCGGTGGAGATGGATGGCCGTGCGATCGCTCCCCGGCTTTTGCTGATTCAAGTCTATCTGGCGACAGATCGGAGCCCCTTGGCGGAGAAGGAGGCCGCCAGGCTGAAGGCCGAGTTCCCGGACGACCCGGATGGCTACCAGGCCTTGGCCCGGGTGTACCTGGCGGTCGGTGACCGAGACAAAGCCGCCGATGAGTTTCGAACGATCGCCGGCCTCAAGCCGGCGGACATCGCGGCCAGGTTGCAATTGGGTGATCTGTTGCTTGAACTGAATCGTGCGCGCGAGGCGGAGTCCCTGGCTGGGGAAATGCTGAAGTCGGACACGCGGGATCCGCGCGTCTTGCTATTTGCGGGCAAGGCCAAGACGGCCTTGGGCCTGTATAAAGATGCTCTCATCCATTTCCAGAAAGCCGTCGAACTTGACCCGCGGTCTGCCCAGGCACATTACTTTCTCGGAATGGCGCAGCGTGCCACCGGTGCCGCCGGCTCGGCGAGAAGTTCATTCCAAACCGCGCTGACTTTAGACCCCGCGCTCAACGACGCGATTGTCGGTCTGGCGAGTTTGGCGATTCAGGAGGGCAAGCTGGAGGATGCCGCCAGCCAGATCGCCATGGTGCTCAAGTCGGACCCGAACTCCACTTCCGCGTTATTAGCGGGAGCGGAGATCCACTTTGCAAAGCGTGAGTTCTCGCGGGCCGAAGCAGCCCTGGAACCCGTCCTGCGGCGAGATCCGTTCTCGCCGGCGGCGCTTGGCCTTCTGGTAAAAATCGCCGCGGCGCGGGGCCAGGATAAGAGCCGGATTGCGGTGACCCGCTTGGAACAGGCGGTGCAAAGCCGGCCCGAGGATGCACAATTCCATTTGCTGCTCGCGGCGGCCTATCTGGGGGCTGGAGACCCGCGGAAGTCGGAATCTAGCCTGACCCGCGCCATGGCGCTCGATCCGGCGATGCCGGCGGCTTACTCTCTGCTCGCCAACCTGAAACTCCTGAACGGCGCGGCCGGGGAGGCGAAGGCCGCGCTTCGCAAGGCGATCGAACTGAATCCGGCCGGGGCCGCCAACTACCTCATCCTGGAGGCTCAGTACGAGCGGGAAGGGAATTGGGCGGAGGCCCGGAAGATCCTCGAGCAGGCGCGCGATGCGGTTCCGGGGTCTCCGGTCGTCGCGAATCAACTGGCTTACCTCCATCTGGAGCATGGAGGAGATGTGAATTACGCGCTGGAGCTCGCGGAGGAGGCTAGCCAGAAGATGCCGGATTCGCCAAACGTCGCGGATACGCTCGGATGGGCCTACTTCAAGGCGGGCCGGACGTACGCCGCGATCAGACAACTACAGCAATGTACGGCCTCCGCAACCTGCCGGTATCATTTGTCGATGGCTTACCTTGCCGCGGGCGACCGTGCTTCGGCTAAAGCCCAATTGGAAGAGGCGTTGAAGATGCCCGGCTTTGCCTACGCGGCACAGGCTCGCGAGGAACTCAGGAAGCTTTCCGAGCCGGATCGATAGGCTGTTCCTTCCGGCTTCCCACGCGCGGCCGCCGCCTCTCGGCGCGCTGTAGCATCAGCAGGAAGGGCGCCATCAGCGCCAGCGAGAGAAGAGAGAAGATGGGCCCTCCCCGGTGATGAAGATCCCCGGTCAGGAAGTCCATCGAAACGTTCGTGCCAAGCCATGACAGCGAGACAATGCGGATGGCGTTCTTGAAGATGGAAATCGGGACGGTAATCGCGATGAAAGCGCCCCGGCTCCAGTTGGACCGCAGGAACAGATAGCTAAGAACGAGCGCGAAAATCGCCAGCACGATGGTGGAGCGGATGCCGCTGCACTCCCTCGCGACCTCGATGTTCACTCCAGGAATCGAGAACAGCATGCCGTCGCGGAACAGCGGCGTGCCGATTGCGCGAAAGAGCACTTCCGTGACGTCGGCGGATGACCGTTGCAGAAAGCCCTCGGCCGCATCGAGAACAGCGGACGGCAGGGGCACGAACAGGATAAGCAACGCAAACGGAAACCATGCGCGCCGTAAACTCTCCCGGCCGAAGAGGATAAGAAATCCGGCGGTCCAGATAATGGCGATGGCTCCGATTTCGAGTCGTGGCGAGGTCCACGCGGCGCCCGCGGCGAATGAAAACGCGCCTATCAGCAACAGCGCCGTGCCGAGCCACGGATCTGATCTGTAGTTTTCGAAAACCCGGCGCCATGTCAGACCGATCAGTCCAATCGCGATCATCGGCAT